>NZ_JBQQBY010000025.1:0-122714 GCF_052246385.1 Streptomyces sp. 8N616
ACCGTGTCGCCGTCACCCCGCTGCCCGGATCACCCGCCCGCACCCTGGAACAGCTCAAAGCCCGCCTGCCACCCCACGAAGATCGCCCAGCAGATCCACTCTGACAGTTATTCAGCTACGGGCCCCCAGGGCTCCGCAGTACTGGCGGGCCACCCCGACCGACGCTGTCCCGCACTTGGGGAAGGACACGTCGTCCACCACCCACACCTCAGGCTGGATCACCTCGCACAAGCGTTGGGCGATCCGCTGCCGCACCGGCGTCCACTCCCATGGCGACTGGTTCACGAACTGCTGCAGGGCCTGCATGTTGCCGTCCGGCAGCCGATCGGCCATCGGCTGGATCGACTTGCGCCGCCCGTCCAGCATCAGACCCCGCAGATAACACGCGCCCCACCGCCGCTGATCCCGGCGCGGCAGCGAACCGAACACATCAGCAACGAACTCCGATAACTCACCCCGGAGCCGTTCCACCTCCCCGAGCCTCATCCCGACAACCATGCCCCCAACCAGGCAAGATCGACAGAGCTAACGAAGCACTACTAGGCAGTTTCGTTTGGATCAGTCGGCCGTTGGTCCGGGTGTGCCGTTGACTGATGCGCAGTGGGCGCGGATTGAGCCCTTACTCCCGGACCGGACGCCGAAACGGGGTGGCCGCTGGCGGGACCATCGTGAGGTGATCGACGCGATCGCCTACAAGTTCCAGACCGGTACCCAGTGGGTCCATCTGCCGGAGAAGTACGGCAACTGGCGAGGGGTCCACAACCGGCTGCGGATGTGGGCCGTCGACGGGACCTGGGAGCGGGTATTCACCGCGCTGATGGCCCAGGCCGACGCGGAGGAAGACCTCAACTGGGCGGTCTCGGTGGACTCCACGATCGTGCGGGCTCACCAGCATGCGGCCGGGGCCCGCAAAAAGGGGCCCCGGCCGGCGAACCGGACGACCATGCCATCGGCCGGTGCCGGGGCGGACTGACCACAAAGATCCACCTTGCTGCCGACGACCGCTGCCGGCCTCTCGCGTTCGTCCTGACCGCAGGCCAGGTCGGCGACGCACCTGCCTTCCCGGACGTCATGGCCCGCCTGCGGGTTCCCCGCCGCCGAGGACGGCCACGCACCAGACCGGACGTGGTTCTGGCGGATAAGGCGTCCTCTTCCCGCGCGAGCCGCGAGCACCTGCGCAAGCGCGGCATCCGGGCAGTGATCCCCGTCCCGCTGACCAGCGCGGACACCGGCTGCGACGGGGCAGCCAAGGCGGCCGGCCACCGGCCTTCGACCGGGAGGCATGCAAGCAGCGCAACACCGTCGAGCGGTGCATCAACCGCCTGAAGCAGTGGCGAGGCATCGCCACCCGCTACGAGAAGACCGCCACCATCTACCTGGCCGGACTCCACATCGCAGGCATCTTCCTCTGGTCCGGCCGATGATCCAACGAGACCGCCTAGGCGTGTCAGGGGCTCGGCGGGTTCTCGGCGCTCGGCTGGCCTCCTGGGCCCGGATTTCTCGTCGCCCGGCGGGTCTCATGTACGGGGTGGCCTTCCAGCGCCCTACCGGTCCCGTGGCCCCGGCGGATACGAGTGCTCGGCAAGCCTCAGGGACTCGGCGCGGTCAGGTACCGCTGGATCGTCGGTGCCAGCCATGCCACGATCTCCGCCCGCGCCAGCCCCACCGCCGGCGGCATCCGCAGCACGTACCGCGTGAGCGCCAGCCCCAGCAGCTGCGACGCCATGAGTGCCGCCCGTGCCGGGACCTGCTCGGGGTCGGGGCACACCTGCCGGGCGACCGGCAGCAGCTGGTCCCGCAGGATGCCCTGCATGCGCTCCGCCCCGGCCTGGTTGGTCACGCCGACCCGCAGCAGGGCGGTGAGGACCTCGTTGTTCTCCCACATGTCGAGGAAGTGCTCGACGAGGATCCGCCCCGCGTCCTGCCGGCGGTCCGCCCCGCTCACGTCCGGCAGCCGCAGGTCGATGGCGACGGCCGCCGCGAAGAGGCCCTCCTTGTTGCGGTAGTACCGCATCACCATCGACGGATCGATGTTCGCGTCCTTGGCGATGGCGCGGATGGTGGCTCGCTCGTAGCCGTCGGTCGCGAAGCGCTCGCGGGCCGCCGCGAGGATCGCGCCGCGAGTGGCGTCGGAGCGGCGGGGGGCGCCGGAGCCGGGAACCGTGGAGGTGCTGTCGCTGCCGTTCATGCCAACAAGCGTAGGCCAACGGGTGTGGGTCAACAAGTGTTCGCCAACAGTTGTTTGCCAACGACTGTTGACACCCTCCTTCGCGTCTCGCTATCTTCGTCAACGAGCGTTGGCCAACATTTGTTGGCAATAGGCGATGGCAAGCAAGCGCTGGCAACAGGAGGCCACCATGAACGGCACCGCCACCCACCGCACCGTGATCGTCGTCGGCTCCGGCCCCACCGGTCTCCTCCTCGCCGGTGACCTCGCCACAGCCGGCGTCACCGTGACCCTCGTCGAGAAGCGGCCGCGCAAGATCAGCAACCTCTCCCGCGCCTTCGGGGTGCACGCCCGCACCCTGGAGCAGCTCGACGCCCGCGGCCTCGCCGACGAACTCCTCACCACCGGCGACACCATCACCGGCCTGCGGCTCTTCCGCCGCCTCTCCCTCGATCTGAGCACGCTGCCCTCGCGTTTCCCGTTCCTGCTCATCACCCCGCAGTACGAGGTCGAGCGGCTCCTGGAGCGGCGGGCCCGGGAGGCTGGGGTCGAGTTCGCGTACGAGAGCGAGGTCGTGGGGCTGCGGCAGGACGACGAGGGGGTCGACCTCGACGTGCGCGGCGCGGACGGGGCGGTCGTCACCCGCCGGGCGGCCTATGTCGTCGGCGCCGACGGTCACCGGAGCGCCGTGCGGGAGGCGATCGGCCTGGACTTCCCCGGTGTCTCCGTCATCAAGTCGCTGATCCTGGCCGATGTCCGGCTGGCCGAGAAGCCCGAGGGCGTCCTCACCGTCAACGGCCGCGGCGACGCCTTCGCGATGATCGCCTCCTTCGGCGACGGCTGGTACCGGGTCATGGGCTGGAACCGCCGCAACGAGGTCTCCGACGACGCCCCGCTCGACCTCGACGAGGTCAAGGAGATCACCCGCCGTGCCCTCGGCGCCGACTACGGCATGCACGACGCCCGCTGGCTCTCCCGTTTCCACAGTGACGAGCGCCAGGCACCGCACTACCGGGTCGGGCGGGTCTTCCTCGCCGGGGACGCCGCGCACATCCACTCCCCGGCCGGCGGGCAGGGCATGAACACCGGCCTCCAGGACGCCGCCAACCTGAGCTGGAAGCTCGCCGCGGCCGTCCAGGGCCGGGCGCCCGAAGGGCTCCTCGACAGCTACGAGGCCGAGCGCCACCCGGTCGGCAGGGCGGTGCTGCGCAGCAGTGGCGGACTGGTCCGGCTGGCCCGCGCGCGGAATCCGCTGCTGCGTGCCGCCCGCGCCCTTGTCTCCGCGTTCGTCGACATGGCCCCGCCCGTCCAGCGCAAGGCCCTGGGTCAGATCACCGGGATCGGCTACGCCTACCCCGCCCCCCGCGGCGCCCACCGCCTCACCGGCACCCGCGTCCCCGACGTCGCCCTGAAGGACGGCCGGCTCTACGAGGCGCTGCGCGGCGGCCGGTTCGTGCTGATCACGCCCGGGACGTACGAAGGCCCCGGTGTCCGTGAGGGGTGGCTGACCGTGGAGCGCTGGGCGGGCGACCGCCGGACGACCGTCCTGGTACGGCCCGACGGATACGTGGCCTGGGCGGCGGAGGGTGCGGACGCGGCGGGGATCGAGGAGGCGGTGGCCCGGTATCTGGGCTAGGCCCTCTCGGCTGGATCATCCCGGCGTCGCGGGGTCAGGGCAGGTCGAGAGGTGCCGCACCTCACGGCCGGGCTGATCCGAACGACAGGGGCCTAGGTGTCAGCGGCGCAGAGCGCGTATCCGGTGTGCCAGGCCGTCTGCGCCAGGTGGGCGTGGACGACGGCGTGGCCCCTGCCGCGGCCGATCGCGTCCAATGGTTGACCGGCAGGGTGAAGACGAACGCCACCTCGAGCAGCGGATGAGGTAGCGACCGCCACCGGCCCTTACCATCCAGACCTCGCCAGTATCCCGTAGGGCAGGCATCTGTCGTTATTTCAGGTGAACGAGGAATCGCGCATCCCGGTAAGGCAATGGAGCGCTCTACTTTTTTGCCGTCCCCTACTCCGCCGTCGAGGTTCGGGGATGAGGCATCTGAGCCGGAGACCGTCTCGGGGAGTTCGCGTTGCGTCTGGTGCTGAGGTGTGCTGACGGTGATGGTTCGCCACAGGGGGAGCTACGCAGCAGCTGGCCGTATGTGGCCGGAGCGGGCCAGGCCATCTGTATCGGCTCGGCGATCGCTGCGGCCGTGGGCGGGCGATTTGCCCACTCGGCACTGCTGGTGGCGGATGTCGGGGTGCCCGCTGCGCACGGTGTCGCTGCCTTCTCCCTCCTGGCGCGTGCGCGAACGGCCACGGGGCGGGTGCGGCTGCGCCTGATGTTGCTCGGTGTATCGACGGGTGCGGCCGGCGTGCACGAGTTTGTGCTGCGCCAACTCACCGCGCTGCTGGAGTCGTCCACGGGTGTGCTCTATCGGGCGATCGAAATGCTGGCCGTGGCGGGAATCGCCATCGCGCTCGGTATGGGCGTGGCCGCGTTGGTCGTCGCGGCCAGCGAAGGCGGCATGGTGCTGATCTGGCTGCGCCGGCTCCTGGACGGCTGGATGATCGCTGGATCGCTGTTCACGCTCGGCTGGGTGTTCCTTTTGCAGCGGGCGGATTTGGGCGGCGACGTGCTCAGAGCACTGTCCGATCTCGGCCGCGTTGTTGCAGACATCCTCGTCCTGGGACTGCTGCTGGTCATGCGGTTCGCCATGCGGCCGGGGGAACGCGCAGCGGTCAACTTCGGGGCGGTTGGTCTCACCCTCTTCGCGGTGAGTGACATGCTCCGCATCTTCTCGACCGAGCCTGTGGTCGCGACCACGATCCCCCTCACGGAGACATGCTCGATGACCGGTATGTTCCTCATCGCCGCAGCGCCGTGGATGCCTGGCGGCGGCAGCGCCCTTGGGGTCCACCGGCGGCAGCTGCCCGTGGCTGGAGTGGTGGCTGCGTTCGTCCCCGTAGTCGTTTGTGCGGTTGCCGTGGCGGCGCACCTCTTGGCCGGTGGCCGCCTCGATGCAGTCACGCTGCTCGTCGGAGGCTCCGTACTGTTGACACTCAGCGCGCGTGCGGGCGTCGCGCACGCCGAGAATCTGTGCCTTGCGCGAGAGGTTGCCGTCCGTGAGGACCACTTCCGTACTCTCGTCCAGAGTTCGAGTGACGTCATCGCTATTGCCGGACAGGACTGTGTCCTGCTCTATATCAGTCCGTCGGTGCGACAGGTCTTCGGGTACCGACCCGAGGATCTGCTCGGCACCCACCTGGCCCTGCTCATCCATCACGACGACGTGGCGCCGCTGACGAATACCATGGGGAAGCTGCGGGAGGAAGGCGGACTCAGCAGCCACAGCCCCAGCCGCCGCGTGTCCTGCCGGATTCGGGCGGCCGACGGACAATGGCGCCACACCGAGTCAACGATCAGCCGCCATGCCAATGGATTGATCATCAATAGCCGGGACGTGAGCGAGCGCGCTGCGCTGCAGGCGCGGCTGGAGCATTTGGCGTTCCACGATACGTTGACCGGCCTACCCAATCGTGCTTTGTTCGCGGACCGGCTCAAGCACGCTCTGGCCAAGCGATCGGCCCACCGTGCCCCGCCCGCAGTGCTCTTCCTGGACCTTGACGGCTTCAAGTCGGTCAACGATTCGGCGGGTCACGCGGTGGGCGATGAGCTGCTCATCCAGGCTGCGCTGCGGCTGCAGGCCGCGGTACGCGCCGGGGACACCGTTGCCCGCCTCGGGGGGGACGAGTTCGCCGCATTGCTGGAGGGGGAGGCGGGGCTGTGTGGGCCCCGGACGCGGGAGGTGGCCGAGCGGCTGTTGTCCGCACTGTCGAAGCCCTACTGCATCGGCGGTACCGAGGCGGTGGTCGCGGCGTCGATCGGAATCGCGGTGGCCACCCCGGAGATCACCCCCGATGAATTGATGCGCAGAGCCGACCTGGCGATGTACGCGGCGAAGGCCGCAGGCAGGGGACGCATTGAGGTGCACCAGCCGCCGACGTACAGCAGTGAAAGTCCGGGCTCCACTCCTGCCGACAACGGATCCTGTGTTTCCCGGGGTAGAAGAGACCGATAGCAGGCACCCGGCTTCTTCATCAGGTTGAGTGGGCCCGGGCCGGCTCTGCGAGCAGCTGTCCGCGGACCGCGACGAATCCCTCGAGTGCTTGCGCGAGATGCTCCTCGGTGTGCACGGCGATATAGCTGGTTCTCAGGCGGGGCGACGCGGCCGGAGGAAGTACCGCGTTGACATAAACCCCCTGCTGCATCAGGAGATTCCACGCCAAGAGCGTGCGCTGTTCGTTCACCGTATCGATAGGGACTATGGGAGTTTGGCTGGTACCCATGGGGTAACCAAGGGACGCCAGCTCCCGTCGCATGAATGTGGCCTTGGAGATGACGGCTTCACAGCGCCAGGGCTCGTCCTGAAGGATGCTCAGAGACTCCAAGGTTGCCGCTGTGTTGGCCGGACTCAAGCTCGCGGAGAACAACAGACTACGGGCGTGGTGGCGGAGGTACTCAATCACATCCTCATCGCCGAGGATTGCTCCTCCAGCCGATCCGAAAGCCTTGGAGAAGGTGAGCGTGACGAGTGGCACCTCATCCATGAGACCGTAGTGAGCACAGGTTCCCCTCCCTTTGGCCAACACGCCCGCGCCATGTGCGTCGTCGACAAGCAGAGTGGCTTCATGCTGCCGGCACACCTGAATGAGTTCCGGCAGCGGGCAGAGGTCTCCCTCCATGCTGTAGACACCGTCGACCAAAACCATCCTGCCGACGTTCTCAGGGAGTCGCTCAAGCTTACGGGTCAGTTCCTCCGTGTCGTTATGAGCGAACCACTGGACTCTGGCGCGGCTGAGCCGAGCGGCGTCGATAAGGGAAGCGTGCGCCTGCTTGTCGATGAGTACGTAGTCGCCCGGACCGCAGAGCCCAGCGACAGCAGCGAGGTTGGTCTGATAGCCGGTGGCCAGCAGCAGGGCAGCCGGCTTGCCGAAGAACTGGGCGAGTTCCTTCTCCAGGTGGTCGTGGAGGGCGAGGTTGCCATTCAGGAGGCGGGAACCGGTGCAGCCTCCGCCGTACCGGTGCGAGGCTTCGGCGGCGGCATCGCTTACCCGCGGCTCAGCGCTCAGTCCCAGGTAGTCATTTGAACCGCACATGATGACTCTGCGTCCGTCAGGAAGGCGGGCAACGCCGCGGTCCCGCTCGCTGAAATTTAAGTAGAAGGGGTACCATCCCCTTTTTTTGAGGTCTCGGGAACGGGTGTACGAGGTGCACTTTTCTATGACGCTCATCCATGGCCTTCTTCCTGCGCTTCCGGCATGGGCAACCCTTTTGGCTCGTCTTGCATAGCGGCCCTCACCGCAAACATGCGGAGCGAATATTTCCGGATGAGAGGACGAAACCACAATACGAAACTTTCACCCGGTCAAGATCGGTCAACTGCAAGCCTCATCCTGCCGGAGTGTGTAATGCTGCGATCGTTGTTTGTCACCGGTTGCATCCGGCTTGGCGCGAGCACTCGGCCGGGCACCAACGTCCGGGAGAGAGGCCTCACTCTGGCAGGGGCAGCGTTGATTGAGCTGACACATGGCCAGCTCGTCGTCATGCGCGCGCAGGCGCTCGACGGCCTCCACGGGCTTGCGCTCCTCATGTGTGCTGGCCGACCAGCTGCAACGGAGCACCGCCCGGAGGGATCGGGAGGGGTCAACTGACGGACACGCTGCCCGAGCGGGTCCGTACGGTCGTTGCCGAGGAGACCGGAGGCGGTGGCCCGGTGTCCTCGATGGGGCGCCGGGAGCGGCGCGTCGCGGTTCAGGTCCGTATGGCGGCGATGAAGGACTGATGGCCCGACAGGCCGCCGTCGATACCGAGGATTTGGCCGGTGATGTGGGCCGTCTCATCGGAGGCGTGGAAGACCACGGCGGCCGCGACGTCCTCGGGCCTGCCAATGCGGGGGGCTGTGACGGAGCATGGTGTCCCGCAGAGCGCCGTGAACGGCCACGGCGCGGGCGGAGGGTGGGGATATGGCCGGGGGCAATGGCGGCGCTCTCGACGACGTTCGAGCCGGCCTTGCTGAAGAGGGTGAGAACTTCTCGTTCCGCGGCTGCATGTAGGCCCATGGGAGATCCTCCTGGGCCGACGAAACCGCCGTACGCGGCGCGTCGCCGCCTCGCGAAGGGCTTGTCCGTTCACGACGGGCGGCGAAGGCAAAGAGGAATACCCACTCCTTGCCATTCTCAACTTATAGCGCACTGGGGGGCTTGCGGCAAGATCCGGGTCGTGGGGCAGAATCGCGGGCCGAGGTCAGAACCTGCAGAAATAGGAGATTCACGAAGTGCATGTGTTGTTGTCGGTTTATGGGTTGTGCGGTGACATCGAGCCGATGGTGGGGCGCGCCCTGCCGTTGCGGCCACTCGACACCGGGGTGCGGGTGTGCGCGCCGCCGGACGTCGCGGCAGCGACCGCGGACCGGAGCTGATGACATGAACCCCCTGACCACCAGCGTGTTCGACCTTCCCGGCCGCCTCTCTCCCAAGGCCGGCCCGGCGCTGATCGACGGCGACGAGCAGCACTTCGCGGCCATCGCGGAGAGCCTCGAGCAAGCGATCGCCGAACTGTCCGACCGCCTCGAGGCCGAGCGCAGGGCTCCCGGCGGCATCGGCCGGGAGGCGATGGACCGGGACACGGAGATTCATCGGCTGACCGGTCGCCTGCGCGCTTTGCGCCGCTTCGGTTTGGACCTGTGCCTGGGACACATCGTCAGTACGGACAATCCCGAGCCCGTGTACATCGGACGCCTTGGCCTCACCGACAGCGCGGGGCGCCGGCTGCTGCTCGACTGGCGCTCCCCCGCGGCCGAGCCGTTCTTCGCAGCGACCCACGCCAACCCGATGGGTCTGGCAAGCCGCCGCAGGTATCGCTGGACCCGCGGCCGGATCAGCGACTACTGGGACGAAGTGTTCACCGCTGACGGGCTCGAGGGGCACGCCGCGCTCGACGACCAGTCCGCGTTCATCGCCAGCCTGGGCAGCAACCGGTCGGCCCGGATGCGTGACGTGCTCGCCACCATCCAGGCTGACCAGGACGCCGTCATCCGGGCGGGATCCCGCGGCGCTCTGGTCGTCGACGGTGGTCCGGGTACGGGCAAGACCGTCGTCGCTCTGCACCGCGCCGCCCACCTCCTCTACTCCGACCCTCGCCTCGGTCACCGTCGGGGCGGCGTGCTGTTCGTCGGTCCGCACCAGCCCTACCTGGCCTACGTCGCCGATGTCCTGCCCAGCCTGGGAGAGGAGGGCGTGCAGACCTGCACCCTGCGGGACCTCGTCGCCGAGGGAGCCGGAGCAGCGATCGAGACTGACCCGAGCGTGGCCCTTCTGAAGTCGTCCGCGGATCTGGTGAAGGCGATCGAGCCGGCGGTCGGTATCTACGAGGAGCCGCCCACCGAGGGGATGACGGTTTCGACCCACTGGTCCGACATCTGGCTGAGCGCCGACGATTGGGCGGCGGCGTTCGAAGCAGTGGAACCAGGTACTCCGCACAACGAGGCGCGTGACCAGATCCGGGAGGAGCTGCTCACGATCCTGATGGACAAGGACGACAGCGACGCCCCGCCCGACCTGCTCCGGAGGTCGCTGCTGCAGGACAGAGAGCTGATCAGGACCCTCAACCGTGCGTGGCCGATACTCGAGGCGAGTGACCTCGTCGGAGATCTGTGGTCGGTGCCCGCCTACCTTCGCAAGTGTGCTCCCCGGCTCAGCCCTGATGACGTTCGCAAGCTGCAGCGCGAGGACGCTCAGGCCTGGACGGTGTCCGACCTGCCGCTCCTGGACGCGGCACGGCAGCGGCTCGGCGACCCGGAGGCGTCACGACGCAAGCGTCGGCGCGACGCCTCTGTCGCCGCCGAACGTGCGCGCAGGGCCGACGTCATCGACGGTCTGCTGGAGGCCGATGACGACGGTGAAGGTGCGGTGACGATGCTGCGCGGACAGGACCTGCAGGACAGCCTGATCGACGAGACCGCGCAGCCCAGCGCCAACCCGGAACCTCTCGTCGGCCCGTTCGCGCACATCATCGTGGACGAGGCGCAAGAACTGACCGACGCGCAGTGGCACATGCTGCTGCTCCGCTGCCCGTCCCGGAGCTTCACCATTGTCGGGGACCGCGCCCAGGCCAGGCACGGGTTCACAGAGTCGTGGCAGGAACGGCTCGAGCGGATCGGGCTCGACCGGATCAACGTGGCCTCCCTGAGCATCAACTACCGCACGCCAGAAGAGGTCATGGCTGAAGCCGAGCTGGTCATCCGAGCCGAGCTCCCGGACGCCAATGTGCCGACCTCCATCCGCAGCGGCGGCAGCCCCGTCGTCCACGGATCCGTTTCGGATCTGGACGCGATCCTCGGCACCTGGCTCGCTGCGCATGCCGACGGGACCGCCTGCGTCATCGGCGATCCCACGTTCCGGGCGACGTCCCGTGTCCGGTCGCTGACCCCGGAGCTCTCGAAGGGGCTCGAGTTCGACCTGGTCGTCCTCGTCGACCCAGAGGAGTTCGGTAAGGGTGTCGAAGGAGCGGTCGACCGCTATGTCGCGATGACCCGGGCGACCCAGCAACTCGTCATCCTCACGAGCTCCTGACGTCGGCCAGGACAACGTGATCGCCGCTTGTGCATCGACCGTCGCCGATTACTGGGCGAGCGCGGCAGGCTGCAAGCAAGCAGAGATCTCGCGACTCCAGCGGGCCCTGGACCAGGACCAGTTCCAGCGGCAGGCCGTCGAAGCGGAGCGGCGTTGCGAAGCGCTGGAACATCAGCTGCCGGCCGCTGAGGAATCCGTAGCACTGGAAGCCGAACTGGGCTCTGGCAACCCGAGCCGCTTCACCGTGAGTTATGCGGGTCCAGACCGACCCTGGGCGGTGTGGATCAGACAACGGCTGGAGACCATCGGCCACGAGGCCGCTGTCCAGCGCTGGGACCCGCCAGCCGGGGTACCCGTAGAAGAGGAATTGCGTTCCGGGCCGCTCGCCCAGCAGGTGCTGCTCCCCAACTCCCGGGCGCGGCACCGCTATGCGACATCGACCTGCACTGACGTGGTGGATTCGGTCACGCTGGACATACTCGATCTGATCACCGGCTTGATCCCGCGTTTCCACAGCAGTCGGCGGTACTGGTCGAAGTCATAGCCGCGGTCGGCGTACAGGCGCTTGGGCCCGCGTACAGTCGTCGGGGCCGGGACAGGACGCGAGAGGACCGGCGCGCCCGGGTGAGCCGGGGGAGCGCCCGGCCCTCCGGCAGGTCCCGAGGGGGCGTTCCTACGCGCTGTGTGTGTGGTCGGTCGCCATCACGCCGATCGTGATCAGGCCGAGCACCACCCAGCCGAACCAGAGCCAGCCGCTGCTCCCGAGGGCGACGGTGTAGGCGGTCACCAGAACCAGGGCCCCCACCGTCAGAACCGCCATGGTCTTCGCAGATCCGGGCATCCCGCATCCTCCTCCCGGCCGCCCGGGCACCACATGCGCCGGGCCACGGGCCAGAAGACCATCGTCCCCCGCGGGCGGCCCGTACCGCTACTGGCCAGCCGGCCCCCGGCCCCGGGGGCCGGCCGGCCCCCGGCCCGGCTGCCCCCTCCCCCGGGGCTATCGGCCGCGCGCCTGCAGCGACGCGAGGTAGGCGTTGTACGCCTCCAGCTCCTTGTCCCCATCGCGGTCCGCGGCCCGGTCCCTACGCCGCGCCTGCCGCTGCTCGGACCGGTACCACTGGAAGACCAGCGCAACGAGCACCACCACCGACGGGATCTCGCTGAACGCCCAGGCGATACCGCCCGCCCACTGCTGGTCGTCCAGCGCGTCGATCCCCAGCGACCCCGGCGGGTGCATGTACGTGCCGACCATCGGCGCGGTGGCCATCATCAGCGCGATCCCGAAGAACGCGTGGAACGGCATGCCCGCGAACAACTCCAGCATCCGCATCACGTAGCCGGGGCGGTGCGGCCCCGGGTCCACGCCCATGATCGGCCAGAAGAACGCCAGGCCCACCGCGAGGAAGTGCACCATCATCGCGATGTGTCCGGGCTTGCTGCCCATGAGGAAGTCGAAGAGCGGCGTGAAGTAGAGGGCGTAGAGGCTGGCGATGAACAGCGGGATCGTGAACGCCGGATGCGAGACGATCCGTACGTACCGGCTGTGCAGCAGGGCCACGAGCAGCTCGCGCGGCCCCTTGCGGTCCCGGCCCGCCGACGGCAGCGCCCGCAGCGCCAGGGTCACCGGCGCGCCGAGCAGCAGCAGGATCGGCGACAGCATGCTGATCACCATGTGCTGCACCATGTGCACGCTGAACATGACCATGCCGTAGTCGTTGAGCGCCGTGCACATCACCAGCGCGACCGTGAGCACACCGATGACGAACGAGACCGTACGGCCCAGGGGCCAGGCGTCGCCGCGCCGCCGCAGCCGCGCGACCCCCCACCCGTACAGGCCCAGTGCGAGCAGGCAGCCGACCAGGAAGAACGGATCTCCGGTGAACTCCAGGCCCCGGCCCAGCGTGAACGGCGGCAGATCCATCGTCATGCCGTGCCCGCTGTGATCCATCCGCCCCGCTCCTGTTTCGCACCGATGTGTCCGCACCAGACTAGAACCGCCCCCGGCCGGGCCTGAGGCCGGGGGCAGCCGGTGCGAACGCCTGGTGCCGAGGCCGGGTGCCGGGGTCAGCTCACATCGAGCTCACAGACCTAGCCGTCGAGCCCACCGAGCGAACTCACAGCACGCACTCGGCCTCGGTGTACCGCTCCGGGGGCACGGTCTTCAGCGTCTCCACCGCCTCCGCGAGCGGCACCAGCGTGATCTCCGTGCCGCGCAGCGCCGTCATCATCCCGAAGTCGCCCCGGTGCGCTGCCTCCACGGCGTGCCAGCCGAAGCGGGTGGCGAGCACGCGGTCGTACGCGGTGGGGGTGCCGCCGCGCTGCACATGGCCCAGGATCACCGGGCGGGCCTCCTTGCCCAGGCGCTCCTCCAGCTCGATGGACAGCTGCCGGGCCACGCCCGCGAACCGCTCGTGGCCGTATATGTCCTTGCCGCCCTCGTCGAACTCCATCGAGCCCTCGCGCGGCTTCGCGCCCTCCGCGACCACGACGATCGCGAACTTCTTGCCCGCCGAGAAGCGCCGCCCGACGACCTCCGTCAACTCGCCGATGTCGAAGGGCCGCTCGGGCACGACGATCGCGTGCGCGCCGGCCGCCATGCCCGAGTGCAGCGCGATCCAGCCCGTGTGCCGCCCCATGACCTCGACGATCAGCACCCGCTGGTGCGACTCGGCCGTCGTCTTCAGCCGGTCCAGGGCCTCGGTCGCCACGCCCACGGCCGTGTCGAAACCGAAGGTCACATCGGTCGAGGCGATGTCGTTGTCGATGGTCTTGGGCACGCCGACGATCGGCAGGCCCGCGTCCGACAGCATGCGCGCCGCCTTGAGCGTGCCCTCACCGCCGATCGGAATGATCGCGTCGAGGCCGAGGTCCGCGACATGGCCCTTGGCCCGCTCGACGCCGTCCCGCAGGTGCGCGGGCTGCACCCGGGACGAGCCGAGGATGGTGCCGCCGCGGGCCAGGATGCCGCCCACCGCGTCCAGGTCGAGCTTCCGGTAGTCGCACTCCAGAAGCCCCTTCCACCCATCGTGGAAGCCGATGACGTCGTCGCCGTGATCCGCCACGGCGCGGTGCACCACGGACCGGATGACGGCGTTCAGACCGGGGCAGTCGCCGCCGGATGTGAGCACACCAATGCGCATTGCTCGAAATACCTCAGGAACCTTAAAGACCGGCGGCCGGACCCCGTCGTCCGGCGGGACTCGCTCAATCTACAAGCGCCCCGCCACCCTACAAGCGCCGGGCGGCGGGCGAAGCATCCGACCGTCAGGCGGACACGGTTCTGTCAGGTGGACAGGGTTCTTGTCAGGTGGGACGCGCTTCCTGTCAGGCGGGCTGGGTGGCGGCGGCGATCCGCTCCTGGCGCAGCGCCTCGTACCAGCGGTCGTCGACCGGCGGCAGCGCGTTCACGTCCAGCGCCAGCTTCAGCAGCATGTCCGCGATGTGCGGATTGCGGGCCAGCACAGGGCCGTGCATGTACGTGCCGAAGACGGTGTCGTTGTACGCGCCCTCGAAGCCGTCGCCGTTGCCGTTGCCGTTGCCGAACCGGACCTTGGCGAACGGGCGGGCGGTCGGGCCGAGGTGCGTGATGCCCTGGTGGTTCTCGAACCCGGTCAGCGGCGGCAGGTTCAGCTGGGCGTCGATGTCGGCCAGCACGTCGCCCACGCACCGCGCGCCCTCGCCCCGGGTGCTGACCACGTCGAGCAGCCCGAGCCCCGGCTCCCGCTCGCCGAGGTCGTTGATGAACTCGTGGCCCAGGATCTGGTAGCCGGCGCAGACCGAGAAGAGGATTGCGCCGTTGGCGACCGCGCGGTTCAGCCCGCCGTCGCGGCGCAGCCGCTCGGCCGCGAGCCGCTGCGGCCGGTCCTCGCCGCCGCCGATCAGATAGATGTCGCCCGAGGTGGGCAGCGGCTGGTCGGAGCGCACGTCGACGCGCGCCACCTGCAGACCCCGCTGCCGGGCCCGCCGCTCCACGACCAGGACGTTGCCCTGGTCACCGTACGTGCTCAGCAGGTCGGGGTAGACCCACACCAGGCGCAGGCCGGTATCGCTCATGCTCGCTCGTCCTTGTCCGGTTCTCGTGATCAGGTCTCGTCGGTTCCCGGTCAGTTGCCGACGCGGCGGCGCAGGTCCTGGAACGCGGTGTAGTTGGCGATGGTCTCGATCCGGCCGGGCGGGCACAGCTGCACGGCCTCGTCCAGGGTCTCGCAGACCCGGAAGTCCAGGCCCGCGACCTCGAGCCGTACCGCCAGGTCCAGTCTACGGTCGCCGATGACGCAGATCGGGTGGCCGGCCAGCCGGGTGTAGTCGACGTCCCACAGCCAGGAGGTGTCGGTGCCGTCCGCGCCGCGCGCGTTCACGGAGAGGATCACCGGCGTGGGCGGCGGGTCGATCAGCGAGAAGGTCTCCAGCCAGCCGGCCGGGTTCTTCGCCAGCAGCAGCCGCAGCTCGCGGCCCTGGAAGCCGACGACGTCATAGCGCCCGGCGACCGCCTGCACCTGGTACATCCGCTCCAGCGCCACCTGCGGCGGCACGCCGAAGGCGGCGGCCACGGCGGCGGACGTGGTGGCGTTCGCCTTGTTCGCCCGGCCCGGGAGCTGGAGCCGGATCGGCCACGCGGAGCCGTGCGGGTCGAGGACGTGGTCGCCGTTGAGCGCCCAGGTCGGCACGGGGCGGCGGAAGCCGCAGTCACCGCACATCCAGTCGTCGCCGGGGCGCTGCAGCACGCCGCCGCAGGACGGGCAGGACCAGGCGTCGTCCTTCCACTCCTGCCCTGCCGCGACCCAGACCACGTTCGGGGAGGATGAGGCGGCCCATACGACCAGCGGGTCGTCGCAGTTGGCGATCACCGTGGCCTTGACGCCCGACAGGCCCTCGCGCCACTTCTCGGCGAGCATACGGGTCTCCGCGGCACGGTCGAGCTGGTCGCGGGAGAGGTTGAGCAGGGCGATGGCCTTGGGGCCGACGTCCCTGGCCACGCCCGCGAGGTACTTCTCGTCGACCTCGATGACGCCGAACCGGGCGTCGGAGCCGCCGGCGAGCGCGGAGGTGATGCCCGCCGGCATGTTCGCGCCGAGCGCATTGGAGACCACCGGGCCGCTGGCCCGCAGCGCCTCGGCGATCAGCCGGGTCGTCGTGGTCTTGCCGTTGGTCGCCGACACCAGAACGACGTCCAGGTGCTGGGCCAGCCGGGCGAGGAGGTCGGGCTCGAGTCTGAGGGCCACCCGGCCGCCGATCACCGATCCGCTTCCGCGGCCCGCCGCCCGCGACACCGCCGCCGCGGCCTTGCCCGCCGTCACGGCCAGCTTGGCCCGCGGCGACAGCGGCTCCGAGTTGCCTGCCATCGTCCTTGTTCCTCCTTGCATCCGGCGCCGCGCCCGCCCCCGGTCCGTCGGTGGAACGCCCCCCTCCGCGCCGAATCGCCAGCCGGGAGGCTTCGGTAGAGGGTCAGCCTATCGAGATCCTCCCGTGGGCCAGAACCCGCAACCCCCGGCCGACCTGCCGGTCCCGGCCCGGACCTACCCTTGGGCTGTGCGACACAGTGTGATTCCCGGCAGTTCCGGACTCGTGCGGCCGATGCGGCTGCTGGGAGATCCGGTGCTGCATGCCCCCTGCAGGCCGGTCACCGCCTTCGACGGGGCCCTCACCCAGCTGATCGAGGACCTGTACGCCACCATGTACGCGGCCCACGGCGTCGGCCTCGCCGCGAACCAGGTCGGCCTCCCGCTGCGCGTCTTCGTATACGACTGCCCCGACGACGAGGACCGGCGGCATCTCGGCCATGTGGTCAACCCCCGTCTCGTCGAGGCCGACGGCGTGACCGTGACGGGCCCTGAGGGCTGTCTCTCCCTCCCGGGTATCGAGGCCGGGACGCGCCGCTTCGACCACGCGGTCGTCGAGGGCGCCGACCGGACCGGTGAGCCGGTGCGCGTCGAGGGCACCGGCTTCTTCGCGCGCTGTCTGCAGCACGAGATGGACCACCTGGACGGCAGGGTCTTCACCGACCGCCTGAGGGGCCTGCGGCGTCATCGTGCACTGCGGGCGGCCCGCCGCGCGCCCTGGGCCTCGTAGGCCGCACAGCGGGACGTACGGTGGGGCGGAACAGCGGGCCGTACCGGCTACGGGCGTACGGCAGGGAAAGCAGGAGTCGTCCGGCAGGGGGAAGCAGGGGACGTACGGCCGTACGTCAGAAGCCGGGGCCGCCCATCCGGTCGCCCGCCGCGGCCAGCCGGCCCCAGAGCAGGTCGGCCAGGCTGCGCACCAACTGGGCGCGGGAGCAGGGGCGTTCGCGCAGCCACCAGTCGCCCGCCGCGTGCATCATGCCGACGATGCCGTGCCCCCAGACCCGCGCCAGCTCGTCGCCCCCGGGGCCGAGGTCGACCCGCTCGGCGATCACCTGGGCGAGCTCCTCGCCCATCCTGCGCAGCAGCGGGGCGGAGTGGCGGCCCACGTCGAAGCCCTGCTCCCCGGGCTGGGTGTCGTCCGAGGGGTGCATGAGGAAGCGGTAGACCTGGGGCCGCGCCTCGATGGCGGCGAGGTACGTGTCCAGCGTGTGCTCGACCCGGTCGCGGCGGTCCGTGGGGGCGTCGAGCGCTGCGCGCAGGCTGTCGAGCAGGGCGTCGGTGTGGCGCGCGGCGAGGGCACGGTACAGACCGCCCTTGTCGCCGAAGTGGCGGTAGAGGATCGGCTTGGTGATCCCGGCCTCGGCGGCGATGGCGTTCATGGAAGCGCCGGGCCCGTCGCGCAGCACCACCCGGTCCGCGGCCTCCAGCAGTTCCCTGCGCCGCCGCTCCGTGGCGCGCTGCTGATCATCCCGCTGACTGGTCTCCATGAGGTGTCTCCCCGCCCGTCCGCTTGCTCGTGCACGCGCAACGTAACACCTGGCCACGGGGGGCAACGGGAGGGGAGTGGGGAGTTGACAGGCTCTACTGGCTGGTAACACACTGCGGTTACCGCAAGTAACAAGCAGGTGGAGGGGACATGGCCGAGTTCACGCTCGAACTCAACGACGACCAGAAGGCTGTCCGGGACTGGATCCACGGCTTCGCCGCGGATGTCATGCGGCCGGCCGCCGCCGAGTGGGACGAACGCGAAGAGACGCCGTGGCCCGTCATCCAGGAAGCCGCCAAGATCGGCCTGTACTCCCTCGACTTCTACGCCCAGCAGTTCTTCGACCCGACCGGGCTCGGCATCCCCATGGCCATGGAGGAGCTCTTCTGGGGCGACGCGGGCATCGGCCTGTCCATCGTCGGCACCGGCCTCGCGGCCGTCGGCGTCCTGGCCAACGGCACCGAGGAGCAGGTCGGCACCTGGATCCCCCAGATGTACGGTGACGCGGGCGACGTCAAGGTCGCCGCCTTCTGCTCCTCCGAGCCCGACGCGGGCTCCGACGTCGCCGCCATGCGCACCCGTGCGGTCTACGACGAGGCCAAGGACGAGTGGGTGATCAACGGCACCAAGACCTGGGCGACCAACGGCGGCATCGCGAACGTCCACGTCGTCGTCGCCGTCGTCGACCCCGGGCTCGGCTCCAAGGGCCACGCGTCCTTCATCGTGCCCCCGGGCACTCCCGGCCTCTCCCAGGGCCAGAAGTTCAAGAAGCACGGCATCCGGGCCTCCCACACCGCCGAGGTCGTCCTCGAGGACGTCCGCGTCCCCGGCCATTGCCTGCTCGGCGGCAAGGAGAAGCTCGACGAGCGCCTCGCACGCGCGCGTGAGCGGGCGAAGGCCGGCGGCGAGCGCGTGAAGAATGCCGCCATGGCCACCTTCGAGGCCTCACGTCCCGCCGTCGGCGCCCAGGCCGTCGGCATCGCCCGCGCCGCGTACGAGGTCGCGCTGGACTACGCGAAGACCCGCGTGCAGTTCGGCCGCCCGATCATCGACAACCAGGGCGTCGCCTTCCAACTGGCCGACATGCGCACACAGGTCGACGCGGCCCGCCTGCTGGTGTGGCGCGCCTCCTGGATGGCCGCGGCGGGCAGGCCCTTCACCTCGGCCGAGGGCTCGATGTCCAAGCTGTACGCCGGGGAGGTGGCCAAGTCGGTCACGGCCAAGGCGATGCAGATCCTGGGCGGCAACGGCTTCACACGCGAGTACCCGGTGGAGCGTATGCACCGGGATGCTGCGATATACACCATTTTTGAGGGGACGAGCGAGATCCAGCGTCTGGTCATCGCCCGCACCCTCTCGGGCATGCCCATCCGCTGAGCGTCGCCGTGGGCGCACTGCGACGCCCGTGGACGGATCGCCGGATCAGGCCGCGGGCGGCGCGGCGTCCGCGTACGGGTTCGCGGGCTGGGGGACGCGCCGCACGCCGGCCACGTCGAGCGCCGCCGCGGCCGAGGGCGTGCCCACCGTGCCCACGGGGTGCCAGGTGCCGGTGACGGTGACCCACGCGTCGGCCGGCGGGGGAGCGGTGCCGAGCATCCGGACCTTGACCGACTGCGAGTCGGCTGCGCAGCAGCTCAGCACCAGGCGGGTCAGGTACCAGCCGCCGCTCTTGCCCGGCGTGACGAAGCCGGTCATCGAGACCGTACGGCCCTCCAGGCTCCGGCCGGGGTCCTGCCGCGCCCGCGAGCTGAAGTCCGACAGGGGCATGACGAGCGGGGACCCACCGGGCAGCGGGGAGAACCGCTCCCCGTCCGCGACCGCTGTGTCGCTCTCCCGCGCGGCGGTGTACGAGCCGAGGGCGGGCGGCGTGAAGAACAGCAGGGTGATCGCGGGGAGGAAGAGCAGCCAGGCGATCCGCGGGCCTTTGCCGTGATCGTGCCCGTGCCCGTGATCCGCGCCGGCGTCCCCGTCGGCGTCCGCGTCGTGGGCATCGGACCGGGCAGCGGGCTTGGCGAAGGGGAAGCCGTCCCGAGCCGCGCCCACCGTCCCCAGGGCGACCAGCAGCACGCCCGAGACGATCAGTAGCGGCCGCAGGCCCTCCTTCACGTACCGCAGATACACCTCGCTGAAGAGCGAGATGTGCAGCACTCCGGCGCCCGACAGCAGGAGCAGCAGCACCTGGACGTTCCGCCTCACAGCACCCACCACCCGGTCAGCGCGCTGCAGGCGACGGCCACCACGGCGGTGGCCGCCGAGAACCGTACGGCGAAGGCGCGTCCGAAGGTGCCCGACTGCAGGGCGATCAGCTTCACGTCGACCATCGGCCCGACCACCATGAACGCCAGCCGGGCGGTGGGGGAGAACCCGGTCAGCGACGCCGCGACGAAGGCGTCGGCCTCCGAGCAGACGGCGAGCACGATCGCCAGCGCGGCGAGGAAGATGACGGAGAGCCAGGGCGATCCGGCGAAGGTGTCCAGCACGGAGCGCTCCACGGCGACGTTGAAGGTCGCCGCGGCCATCGCCCCGAGCACCAGGAAGCCGCCGGCGTGCAGGAAGTCGTGCTGGAAGCCGAGCCGGAACTCCTCCCACCTGCTGTGTCCCGGCCGGTGCCCGGTCCGGTGCGCCGGCAGCCGCAGCCACTCCGCGCGGCCGAGGCGGATCCAGAGCCAGCCCATGACCGCCGAGGTCGCGAGCGAGGCGAGCAACCGGGCCGCCACCATCTCGGGGGCGCCCGGGAAGGCGACGGCCGTGGAAGCGAGCACGATCGGATTCACCGCGGGGGCGGACAGGAGGAAGGCCAGCGCGGCCGCGGGCGGCACCCCGCGGCGGATCAGGCTCCCCGCCACCGGCACGGACGCGCATTCGCACCCCGGCAGGACGACGCCCGCGGCGCTGGCGACGGGGACGGCGAGCGCGGGCCGCTTCGGCAGGGCGCGGCTGAAGACGTGCGCGGGGACGAAGGCGTTGATGGCTCCCGAGAGCGCGGTGCCCAGCAGCAGGAACGGCAGGGCCTGCACCGTGATGGCGAGGCAGATCGTCCGCCAGGCCTGCACGGCCCCGGGCTCCGGCCATCCGACCACCCCGGTGGCCGCCGCGGCCGCCACCGCGAGGGCGAGCGCTCCGGCCGCGGCGAGCGGCCACGCCCGGCGGTCGGCGCCCGTACCGCGGTCGGGGCCCGTACGGCGGTCGGGGTGCCCCACGCCGGAGCTCGTACGGGATGGGTTCGCACCGGCTTCCGGCGGCGCCTGTGACCTGGTGTCGATCAGCTCTTCCGCTCTCTGCACTCCGACTCCGCAAGATCCGCGACCGGGGTGTTCACGATAGCCGCGGGAGAGGGCCCGGCTGTGGCGCATCTCCGGAACTTGGTCCGCATTCATCCGTTTCGCCGGATAGATTCTCGGGCGGCAAAGAGGCTTCTAATGCCTGCAATCCACCAAAGCTGAATTCAGATGCCAAATCGGACAATTAGTCGGCCGGTGACCCATCTCACAAAGACCGCCGGTTAAATGTGACTTCGCGCACTCGAATGGCGGCGATTTTCCCAACTTGGTTACGGACTGCCCATTGTGAGAGCCGTTCAGTAGTAATGCCTATTGCTCTGGGACCAAGATCGGCAGCGCAGCGTGACGCATTACCGAGTCGATCTGTTCAATGGCGAATCAGGCGAATGCACGCCACTTGTGGCGAAGAAATGGATGTGTTTACTTTTCCGCTGCCTGCCCATCGAAAGGGGCGGGCGCCCTGTTGCCGGAGCGCCGAGTCCTGCCGCCGGCGGAGGGAGAAACGACAACGCACCACGGCAGGAGCGGGGGAACCAAAGGTAAGTGCCGTACCGCGCTCGGCGTGGTCCGGCTTGGGGTGAAGACGTGCCGCAGCGCTCGCCGCTGCGTAAGTCACGGCCGGGCAACTCCAGCCCGAACCCGACAGCTCACCTCGCAGGCGTAGGAGAGGAAGATCCCTATGTCTGCACGCGGACGTCATCGCCGCTTCAAGCCCGGCCGGATTTCCCGCGCCACTTTCGCCGCCGCCGCAAGCGGCGCCGGTATCGGTCTGTCCTTCATCACCGCCGGCCAGGCGAGCGCCGCCTCCGTCGACACCTGGGACAAGGTCGCGGAGTGCGAGAGCACCAGCAACTGGAGCATCAACAACGGCAACGGCTTCTTCGGAGGCCTGCAGTTCACGCAGAGCACCTGGGAGGCCTTCGGCGGCACCGACTACGCCGAGCGCGCCGACCTGGCCACCAAGGACCAGCAGATCGCCGTCGCCGAGAAGGTGCTCGACACCCAGGGCCCCGGTGCCTGGCCCGCGTGCGGCCCCAAGGCCGGCCTGGCCAAGGGCGGTCCGGCCCCCGCGATCTCCACCGGCGGCGAGCAGGCCCAGGGCAAGCCCGAGACCAAGCCCGAGACCAAGCCCGCCCCGGCCCCCGCCGAGGACAAGGCCGACACGGCGGACAAGGGCGCGGCGAAGCCCGAGTCCTACACCGTCGTCAAGGGCGACTCGCTCTACAAGATCGCCACCGCCAAGCACATCGACGGCGGCTGGCAGCGGGTCTACCAGGACAACCGCCAGGTCGTCGGCGGCGACCCGGACCTGATCCACCCGGGCCAGAAGCTGGCCCTGGGCGGCGGCAAGGCCGAGGCCGCGCCGCAGCAGCAGGCCCCCAAGCAGGAGGCTCCGAAGAAGCAGGCCCCCAAGCCCGCGGCGCCCAAGGCCCAGGCCCCGAAGCAGGAGGCCCCGAAGCAGGAGGCCAAGCCGGCTTCCGAGCAGAGCGCCTCCGGCTTCACCGCCCCGGTCTCCAACCCGGCCCTCGGCACGCCGTACCACCAGGCCGGCTCCATGTGGTCCAGCGGCTACCACACCGGTGCCGACTTCCCCGTGCCCACCGGCACTTCGGTGAAGTCCATCGGCCCGGGTGAGGTCGTCTCGGCGGGCTGGGGCGGCGCGTACGGCAACCAGGTCGTCATCCGCCACGCGGACGGCAAGTACAGCCAGTACGCCCACCTGTCCTCGCTGTCCGTCTCGCCCGGCCAGGCGGTGACCGGCGGCCAGCAGATCGGCCTGTCCGGCTCCACCGGCAACAGCAGTGGCCCGCACCTGCACTTCGAGGTGCGGACCGGCCCGGACTACGGCTCGGACATCGACCCGCTCGCCTACCTGCGTGCGCACGGCGTCAGCATCTGACACGGTTCGACGCGGCCGGAGTCTTCTCTCCTGACTCCATGAGGCGCCCGCTCCCTGCTATGCCGGGGGCGGGCGCCTCGTCGTGCTGTGCCGGTGTGGATACGGGGATGGATACGAGGGTGGATACGAGGTGGATACGGAAGACGGGTCACGAGCTGCGGCACAGGGCCCGGATGAGATCACCGTGCCGCGGGTAGCGCGCGGCCAGCTCGTCCGCCTCGCCGCCCTCGTAGTCCGCGGGGAGGAACCCGGGGGCCAGCGTGCATCCCAGGAGCGCGTGGCTGCCGCCGGGCCGCACCCGCGCGCCCATCCAGGTGCCGCCCGGCACGACGTACTGGATGTGCTGCCCGGCGCGCACGTCCTGGCCGAGCACCTCCACCCGCGATGCGCCGTCCCGCTCCAGGAGCAGCAGTTCCACCGGGTCCCCGAGGTAGAAGTGCCAGACCTCGTCGTGCGGCAGCCGGTGCATCGCGGAGAAGAGGTCGTTCTGCGCCGACAGCAGGAAAAGGATCGCCGTGCCCGCGGGACGGCCCCCGGACTGCGGAGGACCGGCCCACGTTTCGCGGAAGAGACCGCCTTCCAGGGGCAGCGGCTCCAGGCCGTACATCATGGCGAGTTCCTCGGCCGAGGGAATGGGATTCCTCATGTGCTGCCTCCGCATCGTGGTCCGGCGTAACGGAACTGATTATTTACGGGCTTGCGACGTGACAGCGTTTCATGGACCGTACCGGACTTGGATCTTCCGGAAAACGAGGCTCTTGTGGCGGGCGGAATGCCCGCCCTAATCTTGGCGCGGCCGCGCAGGAGAGGAAGCGCTCTATGCCCGCACGTGGACGCCACCGCCGGTACCAGCCGAACCGCATCTCCCAGGCATCCCTCACGGTCACCGCGGGCGGCGCGGGAATGGCTCTGCCGCTGGTCGCCGTATCCGGGGCCGACGCAGCACCCGCCGGCACCGGGGACCATGCGCAGCGCGCCGACCTCGCCGCCAAGGCCCGGCAGTTGGCGACAGCGGCCAACGGGCACCGGGCCAACGGGCACCGGGCCAACGGGCACCGGAAAGAGCTCCCGAACCGTACAAAACCCGAGTCCTATACGGTCGTCAGCGGCGACACGCTCTTCGCCATCGCCCGCGTACGGGACGTCGACGGCGGGTGGGAGCGGCTGTACGAGGACAACCGCGAGGTCATCGGCGGCAACCCGGACCTGATCCACCCCGGCCAGAAGCTCGTCATCGAGGAGAAAGGCGGGCAGGCGCGGAAGCCGGCGAAGACGGAGCGGCCGGAGAAGTCCGGCAAGAAGCCCCGGAAGGCCGGGAGTTCCCCGGGGGATCAGCGTGCCGAGCGGGCGGACAGTCAGCAGGGGTCCGGCTCCTCCGCAGCACTGGACTTCATCGCCCCGGTCGCCGACACCACCATCGGCACGCCGTACCGTGCCTCGGGCTCCGGCTGGTCCAGCGGCTACCACACGGGTGTCGACTTCCCCGTTTCCACCGGCACTTCCGTGCGTGCCGTGGCGAGCGGGCAGGTGGTCTCGGCGGGCTGGGGCGGCGCGTACGGCTACCAGGTCGTCATCCGGCACAACGATGGCAAGTACAGCCAGTACGCGCACCTCTCAGCGCTCGCTGTCCGCGAGGGGCAGCCGGTCAACGGCGGACAGCGCATAGGCAGGTCCGGCTCGACCGGGAACACCACCGGTCCGCACCTGCACTTCGAGGTGCGGACCGGCCCGGACTACGGCTCGGACATCAACCCGCTGGCGTATCTGCGCAGCAAGGGTGTCAGCATCTGACGGTCGGGATGGAAGCGGCGGGGCAGAAGAAGCCCTCCGGAGCCCTCCGGAGCCCTCCGGAGCCCTCCGGCCCCCAGTCCTTGAAGGCCCGTCAGGCGAGTGTCAGGCCGCCCGGACGCGCCTGAGCGCCAGTACGGCGTTGTGCCCGCCGAATCCGAAGGAGTTGCTCAGGGCGAGGTCACCCGACTCCGGCAGCGGGCGCGGAGCCCCGGTGACCACGTCGAGGCCCAGGCCCGCGTCCGGCTCCTCGCACCCCACGGTGGGCGGTACCACCCCGTGATGCAGCGTCAGCACTGCGGCCACGGCCTCCACACCGCCCGCCGCGCCCTGCAGATGCCCCAGCGCGCCCTTCGGCGCCGTGACCGGCAGCTCCGCGTCGTCACCGAAGACGGTCCGCAGCGCCTCCGCCTCTGCGGCGTCGCCGCTGCCGGTCGCGGTGGCATGGGCGTTGACGTGCATCACCTCGTCCGGCTTGGCCCCGGCGTCGATCAGCGCCTTGTGCAGCGCGTCGACCACCCCGGCACCGTCCGGGCGCGGCGCGGCCATGTGGAAGGCATCGGCCGAAACGCCCCAGCCCGCCGCCTCGCAGTAGATCCGTGCGCCACGCGCGCGTGCGTGCTCCTCGGACTCCAGGATCAGCAGCCCCGCACCCTCGCCGACCACGAATCCGTCCCGTGCCCTGTCGAACGGCCGCGACGCCTTCTCCGGCCCCTCCGCCCCCGGCGACAGGGCGCGCATCGCGGTGAAGGACGCCATGATGGCCGGGATGATGACCGCTTCCGTGCCGCCCGCGACCATGACATCGGTGTGCCCGTCCCGGATCCGGTCGATGGCCTGACCGATCGCCTCGGTCCCCGAGGCGCAGGCGCTCACGACCGTACGGGCCTCGGCGCGCGCCCCCATGTCGATGGCCACCTGCGCGGCGGGGCCGCTGGGCACGATCATCGGCGCCGTGTGCGGCGAGACGTGACGCTCGCCACGCTCCTTCAAGGTGCGGTCGGCGTCGACCAGGACCGGAGCGCCGCCGATGATGGTGCCGATCGAGACGCCGACGCGCTGGGCGTCCAGTGTGCCCTCGGCCACTTCCGCCTGGTCGAACCCGGCGTCGGCCCACGCCTCCCGGGCGGCCAGCACCGCGAACTGGGCGCAGCGGCTCATCGTACGGGCCCGGGCCCGCGGCAGCTGCTCCGCCGGATCCACGGCGGAGGGCGCGGCTATCCGTACACCCAGCCCTTCGAACTCCTCGCCGTCGAGCCGCCGGACACCGCTCCGGCCCTCGAGGAGGCCCTGCCAGGTGGCAGCCGCGTCGCCGCCGAGCGGTGTGATGGCGCCCACACCCGTGACGACCACGCGCCGCCCGCCGCGCCCGGGGCGCGCCACCGGGTCGAGCCGGCAGACGATGGCCCGCGGGTCGAGAGCCATCAGCGCCCGCATCTCGTCGTCCGGCATGGGTGCGCCCGCGCCGCCGTCCTCGCCCTGACCGCCCTCGAGCTGACCGTCCTCGCCCTGACCGTCCTCGAGCTCCCAAGCGCCTTCGCGCCGGACGTAGTGACGTTCCTCACGCTCCGGCTGGGCGGAGCGCAGCACCGTCATGCGGTCCCCGTCACGGAAGTCCGCGCCGGGCCCCGTCGGGACGACCAGCGGGATCGCCTGCGGATCCACGCGCTCGCCCGCCACCTCGACCATCCCGGAGCGCGGGTGCACCGCGTGGAAGTCCGGGCCGCCGTGGAGCGCCCGCAGCGTCAGCCGCACGTTCTCCTGGTCCTCGGGGGCGGCGTCCAGTACGGCGAACCGCTTGGTGCGCTCGACCACGAGCACGTCACCGGGCACCAGCTCACCGCAGGTGCAGGAATGGGAGTTCTCGGATATCCAGGGCGAGTTGGGCTGTTCCGTCACGTTGCTGTCCTCTCGGCGTCCGCGCGCATGACGACGGATCGGTAAGGGGGGATATGCCCCGCAACCGTAAATTCGCCCTGCGGTGCCGGTAAGTGACGCAGATCCCAATCGACGGCAATAAAGCGCCTATGTGTCCGGATTCACTCCGTGTCGGACGTTCCGCCCTTACTGCCTGTTCCGTCCGTGCGTCTGGTTCCGCGCGCCGGGCCGTCGGTGTCCGGGTGCAGCTCCAGGGCCTCGAGCAGGAGGGCCAGATCCTCCGGGCTCTGCGCGTACCCGGCGACCACCCTGCGAGCCGCCCGCCGCTGGCCGCGCCACTCGTTCGCGGCGCGCTCCGCTTCCTGGTCCTGGCCCTTGTTCGCCTCGCCCGGGTCGAGATGGGGTGCCGGGTGGCCGGATGGAGGGTTCATCGGACGATCCTCGCGCCGCCGTGATCCGTGGCAGCACAGGGCGCGGCCGAAGGTCACCGGATCGGCGCAGCGGCCGTTCAGCCCGCCTCGCCCCGTCGCCCCCGCTCCGACTGCTGCCGCTCCGCCGCTCCTGCTCCGACCGATCCCGCTCCAACCGGTCCCGCTGCGGAGGCACCGTGTACTTGGGGTCCCGAGCGGACGCGAGACCGGCGTGGAACACCCCGAACCGCAAGCAGGCCGACCCCGCCAGCAGCGCCCCGCAGGCCACCGCCGCGGCCATCCGGCTGCGCTCGCCGAGCAGCGCCGCCCCGGCCGAGCCCCCTGCGGTCAGGAGTTCCGCGGCGCGCATCAGCCGCCCCGCCGCGCCCTTCCGGTAGGTCTCTCCGACCACGCCCAGGCGTCGCTATCAGCCGTGCCAGCGCCGGCTCCGCAGCCCGCCCGCCGGCCCCGCCCGCCGCGCGGGACCGCTCTCGGCCGCCGGGGACCATGAGAACCTTCAGCGGGGAATCGCCTGCTTCTGCCAGGGAACCCGTACCGCACACCTCGCATGTCGAGAGAGAAGGGCGGCTGCGCAGCGTGACCGGTCCACTGGACGACCTGCCCGCCGAGGAGCGGAAGCTGCTCCGCGGCGACCCGCGCCCGGACCCCCGCGAAGTGCGCCCCATGCTGGCCACCCTGACCAGCGACTACTTCTCCGACCCGGGGTGGCTGTTCGAGCGCAAGCTCGACGGTCAGCGGTGCCTCGCCGTACGGGATCCGGAGGGAGCGGCCCTGTCCTCCAGAAGCGGCCTGCCGCTCTCCGGCGCCTACCCGGAGGTGGCCGAAGCGCTGGCGCGGCAGCAGAACACCGGCTTCGTCGTGGACGGCGAGGTGGTCGCCTTCGAGGGCAGCCGTACGAGCTTCGCCCGGCTGCAGCAGCGCATGGGCATCGAGAACCCCAGAGCCGCCAGGGCTACAGGTGTCGCGGTCCGCTACTACGTCTTCGACCTGTTGTGGCTCGACGGCTACGACCTGACCCGGCTGCCTTTGCGCACCCGCAAGGCACTTCTGCGCCGCTCCCTCACCTTCTCCTCACCGCTGCGGTTCACCGCCCATCGCAACGCGCAAGGGGAGGCGTACCTGCGCCAGGCGTGCGGGTGGGGCTGGGAAGGCCTGATCGCCAAGCGCGCGGACAGCACGTACGCGGCCAGGCGCTCGCGCGACTGGCTGAAGTTCAAGTGCGCGCAGCGGCAGGAGATGGTGATCGGCGGCTTCACGGAACCGGCGGGCAGCAGGACCGGGTTCGGGGCGCTGCTCGTGGGCTACTACGAGGGCGGCCGGCTGCGGTACGCGGGCAAGGTGGGGACCGGCTACGACCGCCGAACGCTCACGGCGCTGCGCGAGCGCCTCGATGAACTGGCCTGTGACCGGCAGCCCTTCGCCGGAGGCAGGATCCGCGAGCGGGGCGCGCACTGGGTCCGGCCCGAACTCGTCGCCGAGATCGCCTTCACCGAGTGGACCGGGGACGGCAAGCTGCGCCACCCGCGCTTCGAGGGCCTGCGTGACGACAAGCCCGCCCGGGAGGTGGTGCGGGAGCGCCCGGTCGGGAGCCGCTGAGGCCGCGGCCGTCCGCAGGTGCCTCAGCCGAGGTGCTTCTCGAACCAGTGCTCCGCGTAAGGGGCGTTGTTGTAGGGCGGGATCTCCGTATAGCCCTGCCGGGCGTAGAGGTTCCTGGCCTCGACGAGGTCGCTGCGCGTCTCCAGCCGCATGGTCGTGGCTCCCAGCTCCCGGGCTGCACGCTCGGCCGCCGCGAGCAGGCGCGCGCCGCCGCCACCGCGCCGCCGGCGGGGGTGCACGAACAGGCGGGTGAGCTCGGTGATCCGCGGTGCCGGCCGGCGCAGGCCGACGGCGCCGGCGACGCCCTGCCGGTCGCGCGCGAGGAGGAACACCCCGGTGGGCGGGACCAGGTCGGCGCTCGGATCCTCGGCGAGCGCGTCGTCGATCTCCTGCTCGGACCGGCCATTCTCCCCGCGGCGGCAAGTGATTTTCCGGACGGCGGGCGACGTACGGGGTCCCGGCAGCCCATCTCGCCCCGCATTTCCTGCACTTACCGCGGGAAACCCCTTTCCCATCCGCCGTCACTCCCACCACTATGGGCTCCTCCGTTGCACGCCGGTCATGTGGATGCCTCCTGCCCGGCGCTTCGGGCAGGCCGTAGGAGACCAGCGAGCCGAGTGCGTCAGGGGAGTCGAAAGGGTGCCTGAGCTCCACAAGACCGATCAGAGCCCCACGACCGACACCCGCGGCTATGCCACCGTGCCCGACGCCGACCTCACCGAGCGGATCCGCGCCGGAGCACCGTCGGCCTACCCGGCGACGCAGGAACTCCGCCGCCGCCACCTGCCCGCGGTCCTCTCCTACGCGCGGTTGTGCGGCGCCAACCAGGTCGCAGGCAACCAGCTCGCCGCGCAGGCCTTCGGCCGCGCCGCGCAGGCGGCGTGCCGGGGCATCGACCCGAAGGGCACCTGGCGGCACCACCTGCTGATGCTGGTCCAGCGGGTGGCCGTCGGCTGGGCCGGAGGCAGTCGGCGCGTCCGGCTCGAAACCGGCTTCGCCGACTGGATCGACGAGAACGCCGAGTCCTCGCCCGACCGGCCGGAGCCGCGGGGCCTGCGGCTCGAGGACACCTCCGCCATGCTCGCCGCCTTCTACGGGCTGCCGGAGCGCACCCGGGGTGCCCTCTGGTACGGGGTGGTGGAGGACGAGCCGGACACGGAAACCGCGATCTACCTCGGCATCCCCCCGGATTCCGTCGCCGAGGCGAAGGAACGGGCGCAGGAGGCCATGCAGCAGGCCTATCTGCAGACGTACCTCAAGCGCAGCGGCGACCGGAAGTGCCAGGGGTTCCGCCGCATCATCGAGGCCGCGGTACGGCCGGAGGACCGGCGGCACAGCGAGGACCTGACCCGGCACCTGGCCGAGTGCCCCTCCTGCACCCGGGTCCTCGACGACATGGTCCGGATGGCGGAGCACCCGCGGACCGTCCTGGCCGAAGGGCTGCTCGGGTGGGGCGGAGCCGCCTACATCACCGCGGGCCCGGTCCCCGGCCTTCCCGACCCGGAGACGGTGCATGCGGACCGCCCGCCCGCCGCGGGCGCAGACCCCGCCATGCCCGGCTCCGCCACGCCTGGCTCCGCGGCCGAGCCCGCCGCCGCGACCGCTGACACGCTCGCCGGCATGTCCGCGTCCGCCGGCAGGCCGGAGCCCGACGACGGCACGGGGGGCCGTGAGTGGTGGACCTCCCGGCCCTTCGTACTCGTCGCGGTGGCCGCCGCGGCGACCGCCGCCGTCGGCGCCGCCCTGCTCACGCCCGTCTCCGGCGACGGCGAGCCGACTGCCGGGAGCACGGAGACGACCTCGGCGCCGCCGGTCACGCCCACCCCCAGCACCTCCGCACCCGCTCCGCCCCCCACCGCGAGCTCCACCAGCAAGCCGCCGCCCGAGAAGAAGCCCACCCCCTCGCCCTCGCCGAAGCCCACCAAGACGACCAAGGCCCCCAGCCGCACCCCCAGCCCGTCGAAGACCGCCGAGGCCCCGCCGCCCCCTCGCCTCCCGGGCGACGACTTCGCCCCGGTCGTCAACGCGAGTTCCGGCCTGTGCCTGGACATCGAGTACGGAGAGCTGGAGAACCGCACGGACGTCATCACGGCCCCGTGCACCGGGACCCCGACGCAGCTGTGGCGCGTGGACCCGATCGGCGTCGTGCAGTCGTACGCCGACCCGGACTACTGCCTGGATTCCCGGGGCGACACCGACCGGGGCGTCGGCATCTGGACCTGTTCCTCGGTCGAGGGCGAGAACGGCATGAACCTGCTCTTCATCATCGGCCGCACGGGCACCATACGGCCCCGGATCGCGCCGGACTTCGCCCTCACGCCCGAGGCGGCCTACCCAGGCAGCGATCTGGACCTGGACCCGGCCGTCGGCCGGAGCGATCAGCGCTGGACCGCGGACCCCGCAACGGCGCGCTGATCCGGGGGTCGGCCGGGGATCTGCAGGGGAGCCGGAACGGCCCCTCCTCAGGCGAAAACACTTTCGCGGTTGACAGGCGAAATGCCACGGATGGACGATCAGTCATGCTCGCCCCAATAGGGTGCGGTGCCCGAAGTGTGCAGCTGGCGGTCGACCGGTCACCAAGGCGTCAATCGTCCGAGGACGTGGTATTTCGGAGGTGGAGACCATGCAGCTCCCCGACCCGTTCGAGGTACGCACCGACATGGCCGGTCAGGCCGCGGTGATCTCGGTGACCGGCGAACTGGACATCGACACCGCCCCGAGGCTGCGCCTCGCCCTCGCGCACTGTCTGCAGGCTTCCCTGACGAGCCTCACCGTGGACCTCAGCGGCGTCGCTTTCTGTGACTGCGCGGGACTCAACGTGCTGATCGGTGCGCGCAGGTCCGCCGACGCCGCCGGCATCCCCTTCCACCTGTCCGGCCTCGGCCGCCAGGTGACGAAGCTGCTGAAGGACACCGGCACCGCCGGCCTCTTCCGGGAGCCCCCGGACCGGCACGGGCGCGGTCACGCCCGGCCGGACCCGGCTGCCCGGGTGAGCGGCGTCCCGCATCCCGCGGGGGACCCCCGGGCCGCTCTGGCCTGACAGGACATCACGCTTCCGCCTCGGCCTCCGGCGTGCGGCCTTCGGGCTCCGCCGCACGAAAGTGTGCATTACGAGCGGCGGCGGCACCGGCACGCGGGCCGCTGACCGCGCGGACGACTCGGCCGACTTACGGCTCCGGGCGCGCCCGTGGCCGCGCGCGCCGCTGTGGGCCGTCCGGCCCCAGAGGGCAGGAAGGCGCCCAGGCAGGCCTGCACGCAGGAATGCAGAATCTGAGCAGGCCGGTACCCCGCCCCCGTCGGCAGGTGACCGGCTCCCGTCACCGGGCCGCGTAGGACAGCATTGCGCGCCGGATCCCCCCGACCGTGCATCGAACACGAACACCCCGTCGCGAAGCGCCCGGGAACCTCACGAGGACATCAACACCCGCCCTGGCAAGGGTATTTCGGCGTGTCCTCCCGCGAACTCCCCGGCAAGCGGCTCGCGTCGTGTTCCCCCCTGCCCTCGTAGGCCCGACGTCACTTCGAGCTGCCTCCTGGAGGAAATCCATGAAAATCCGGCGCCTACCGCTGCGTGCCGTCGCCCTGAGCACCGCGGGCGCGGGCATGAGCCTCGCCATGCTCCTCACCCCGCTCGCCTCGGCCGAACCGATCGACTCGGCCTCCCCCCACGAGGAACCCGTCAAGCCCACCATCGTGCTCGTGCACGACGCCTTCGCCGACGGCTCCAGCTGGGGCGCCGTCATCAAACAGCTGCAGAGCTGGGGATATACGGTCAAGGCCCCGGCCAACCCGCTGCGCGGGCTGCAGAGCGACGCCACCTACCTCGCCGACTTCCTCGAGAGCATCGAAGGCCCCATCGTCCTGGCGGGCCACTCCTACGGCGGCGAGGTGATCACCCAGGCCGCGGCGAACGATCCCGATGTGAAGGCCCTCGTCTACATCGCGGGTCTGGCCCCCGAGAAGGGTGAGAGCGCCTCCGAGCTCTTCGCACGGAAGATCCCGAACCCGCTCCCGCCGCTGCCCCTGCTGCAGGTGCCCTTCACCGCGGCCGACGGCACCAAGGGCATCGACGCCTACCTCGACCCCGCCAAGTTCCACGAGAGGTTCGCGGCCGACGTGCCGGAGGACATCACCAACGTGATGGCCGCCGTCCAGCGCCCGATCAGCGCCGCCGCCTTCATGGAGGAGGCCCAGGCAGCGGCCTGGAAGAAGATCCCCTCCTGGTATCTCGTCGCCAAACAGGACCAGACCATCGCGCCCGACCTGGAGCGGTTCATGGCCAAGCGCGCCGGATCCGAGACCGTCGAGATCGACTCCTCGCACGTCCCGATGATCAGCCACCCCGAGGACGTCAGCAGGCTGATCGAGAAGGCCGCCGACGCCACCGAGGCCAAGCCGGACGCCGAAGGCGCCGAGGCCAAGCAGAACAACGACAGCGCCGAGGCCAAGCCGGACGCCGAAGGCACCGAGGCCAAGCAGGACGGCGACGCCGCCGAGGCCAAGCCGGACGCCGAAGGCGCCGAGGCCAAGCCGGACACCGAAGCCCAGCAGTAGGCAGGGCAAGGAGCCGAGCCGCAGGGCGAGGAGAGAAACCCGGAACCCGGGCTCCGTACGGCCGTATGGAGCCCGGGTTCTCCGGCCGTCTCCCTGCATCTCCGCCTCCGTGAGAAGCTCGGAGGCCGATCTCGTTCTCCCGTGTTGTCCCGCCGAGAGGGAAAGGGTGCGCATGGCCCTGTTCGACCTTCCGCTCGACGCACTGCGCAGCTACCGGCCGCAGCTGTCCGAGCCCGAGGACTTCGACCTGTTCTGGGAGAAGACGCTCGCCGAGGCCCGCAGCCACGAGCAGGGCGCCCGGTTCGAACCCGTCCGCACCCCGCTCACCGCGGTGGAGGTGTACGACGTCACCTTCGCCGGTTTCGGGGGCCACCCCATCAAGGGCTGGTTCCTTCACCCGGCCGGGGCGCGCGAACCGCTGCCGCTCGTGGTCGAGTTCCTCTCCTACGGCGGCGGGCGCGGGCTTCCGCATACCCACCTCCTGTGGTCTTCCGCGGGCTTCGCGCACTTCGTGATGGACACCCGGGGCCAGGGCAGCGGCTGGAGCGGCGGAGACACGGCGGACCCGGTCGGCGGCGGTCCCGCCTTCCCGGGTTTCATGACCCGCGGCATCGAGGACCCGCACGGCTACTACTACCGCCGTCTGATCACCGACGCGGTGCGTGCGGTCGAGGCTGCTCGCTCCCACCCGCTCGCGGACGCGGCGCGCACGGCGGCCACCGGTATGAGCCAGGGCGGCGGCATCACCCTCGCCGTGGGCGCACTCGTACCGGACCTGGCCGCGATCGCACCCGATGTGCCGTTCCTGTGCCACTTCGAACGGGCCGCGACGCTCACCGACCGGCTTCCGTACCGGGAGATCGGCAGCTTCCTCCAGACGCACCGCGGCCGGGACGCGCAGGTCTTCCGTACGCTCTCCTACTTCGACGGAGTTCACTTCGCCGCCAGGGGCCGGGCCCCCGCGCTCTTCTCCACCGCCCTGGAGGACCAGACCTGCCCGCCCTCCACCGTGTTCGCCGCCTTCAACGCCTACGCGGGCGACGACAAGCGCATCGAGGTCTACTCGTTCAACGACCACGAGGGCGGGGGGCCGTTCCACGAGGAGGCCCAACTGCGGTGGTTGCCTCAGCGGTTGGCGGAGCGCTAGAGACGGGCGTACGGGTCGGGCGTACGGGCAGGCGCGTACGCGTAACGGCCCAGGGTTGCGGGCCGGGGCTCGCGCTACGCCGGCGTCAACCGCATCGTGGTGGCCAGCGCCTCGCCGCCGACCATGCTCTCGGTCGGCCCCGGGGAGTCCGCCGCGTACTTGTCGCGGTACGCCTCCGAGACGCGCTGGTTGAGCGCGTCGTCGTGAACGGATTCCAGCCGCACGGACACGACCTCGTCGCCGACCTGGATCTCGCCGCTGCCGTCCGCCCGGGCGCGCCTGTACCAGTCACCTTCGCCGCCGCGGTACGAGCGCACGTATGCCTTCCGGTCCACGACGACCACCCAGATGGGACGGCTCGACCAGGAGCCGTCCCTGCGCCGTGTCCGCATCGCGATCTCTTTCACCTGATCGAGCTGGGTCACGTCCATGTGACCACCATGGCACCGGGCCGGTGGTGCCGCACGCGGGACGGGCCCAGCGGCTCGGTCGCTCAGCAGGCCGGGCTCAGTGACCGGCTGCCGCCGGGACCAGGCCGTCGGCGACCAGCCCCGCGAGCACCGCATCGCCGAGCACTTCCACCGCGGACTTGGGGCGGACCATCACCGTGAACTCCTTGATCAGGCCCTCGTCGTCGAACTGCAGCAGATCGATCCCGTGGATCTCCTTGCCGTTCACGGTCGCCCTGAAGACCAGGGTGTGCGCGTCGGTCTCCTCACCGTCGGTGGTCGTCTCGGCCACGCCCTCGAACCGGCCGACGTACCGGAAGTCCTCGAACGTGCGTAGCAGTACGCCGAAGAGCCCCAGCACCATGGGCCGGCCCTCGAAGGGGGTGAACTTCACCGGGCTGAAGAACCGGATGTCCGGTGTGAAAAGCCCTTCCAGCGCGGCCAGATCGCGCTCCTCCACGGCCTTGCGAAAACGCTCCGCTGTCGACATACGCCCTCCCTCATGGTCATCAACATGACTACTCACATTCTTGACTATGATGGGGACCGCACACCAGCCCCCTGAAGAGGGGAATCCGGAGAGGGAGGAGCCGGGAGGATGGCTCTGCGCCACGCGGTCCTGGCCGCACTGCTGGACGGCGAGTACAGCGGCTACCAGCTGGCCAAGGCATTCGACATCGGCGTCGCCAACTTCTGGCACGCCCTGCCGCAGCAGCTCTACCTCGAACTCACCAAGCTGGAGAGGACCGGACTCGTCAGCGGACGGCAGGTCGTTCAGGAGACGCGGCCGAACAAGCGCCTGTTCACCGTTACGGACGAGGGGATCGCCGAACTCGAGCGCTTCGCGGCCGCGGCGGCCAAGCCGTCGTTCATCCGGGACGACCTCCTGGTCAAGGTCCAGGCCGTCGACGTGATCGGCGCCGAGCCGGTCATCGCCCAGCTCGAGGAGCGCGCGAAGGCCGCGGAGGCCAAGATCGAGGTCTTCGACAAGCTGCTGCACCGGCTGCGCGGCGACCTGGACGAGGAGACCTACCTGCGGCGCGGCGCACGGATCGGCCCGTACCTGACCTGTCTGCGCGGGCGGGAGTTCGAGCGGGGCAACCGCGACTGGTGCCTGAGGACCGCGGGCATCCTGCGCGACCGAACGGGCACCTGACCCGCACCGAGCCCCTGAAACTCACCGGCCCCGGAAACTCACCGGCCCCTGCAGCTCACCGGCCCCCACCGGCACCGGCCTCGCCTGTCGGGCCCCCGGCCCCTCGCCGCATCGATCGGCGAGGAGCCGGACCCGTGCCGTCACCCGCGACTGCCCGTCAGGGAGGCGTAGACGACGATGTTGTCGGCGTAGCGGTGCTCGGACTCGGAGAAGGTGCCGGCGCAGGTGATCAGGCGCAGTCCCGCGTGGTCGACGTTGCCGTACACCTTCGTGGTGGGGAAGCGGTCCTTGCTGTACTGCTCGACCCGGTCGACGGTGAACTCGGCGGTACGGCCGTCGCGCCGTGTCACGTCGACCTTGTCCCCGGCCTTGAGCGTGGAGAGGCGGAAGAACACCGCCTTCTCGCTGTTCCAGGTGACGTGCCCGGCGACGACCGACGGCCCGACGGAGCCCGGTGTGGGACCGGGCGCGTACCAGCCCGCCTTGGCCGGCTCGGCCGGTGTCTCCATCGCGCCGCCCTCGCCGCGGCCCAGCTTCACCAGGGACGAGGAGACCTTGATCGAGGGGATGGAGATCCGCTCCGGCGGCGACGACGGCATGGCCTGGGCCTTCTGCTGCCCTCCGGCCTCCTGCTCAGCCCCGGAATCGCCCTCCTGGGCGCCGCCCCCCTCCGCCCCGGTGTCGTCGGCGGCGCCCTGAGCCGGGGCCGGCGGGGGCGGGACCGCGCGCGGCGGAGCCTGTTCCTGCTGCGCACACCCGGAGACCAGAAGGGCCGCGGCGGTCAGGGCGAGGACCGTACCGGCGCCGCGACGGACGGCACGGCGGGAGGGGGTCCTCGGTCCGCTCATGCGCGGGCTCATGCACCGCTCCCCTGGGACCGCCCGGCGACCGCCTTACGGAGCCTGGCGTTCCGCTGCCGTGCCGCTGTCAGCACACCGGCCACCCCGATCAGCGCCATGCCGCTGCCCATCGCGACCACGGAGGGCGTCCCCAACGTGCTCTCGGCCGCTTCCTCGCCGCCGGTCTCGACGCCGCCGACCGGAACCGAGCCGATGGCCGCGCCCTTGACGATGCCGCAGTTGGCCGGGGCGGTGGCCTCCTGGGGCAGCTTGGGGTCGAGTTCGCTCTTGCCCGCGCCTTCGAAGTCGTACTGCTTGTTGCCGTTCGGGTCGATACCGTGCTGCACCACGTGAAGGTCCTTGATCTGATCGACCACGTCCTGCGACACGGGGATGGTGCGCTCGTACGAGAGCTTGCCCTCGGCGTCCGCCTTGGGCATGCGGTCGACGGCGAGCCCGCTCTTCTCCGCGCTGGTGTCGCCATCGGTGGTGAGCGAGATGTTGATGTCGCCGTAGTGCACTGTGGCTTCGGTGTTGTTGATGATCCCATCGCCGTCCTTGTCGGCGCTCTCGTCCGGGCACTGGAAGTCGTGACCGTCGGTCGAGCCGTGGAGGTGCTGCGCGTGGGGCTGGCCGGGGACGAGTCCCTCGGCCTCGACCTTGACGGTCATTTCCTGGCCTTCGAGGCTCAGCCACACCGTCCCGGTGGCACCCGAGTCGTTCAGCGGTTTCAGGTCGATCTGATGCGACTCGATGTGGTCGTCGGCGAGCGACGGGGCGGCCGCCGCGAAGGTGAGGATGGCGGGCAGTGCGGCGAGCGCCGCCAGTCGTGCGGAGTTCCTGGCTATCACGGTCGAGCATCCCCTTCCGTACGGCCCGTGCGTCAGCAGGGCCGCAGAGCGGTTTCCGTTCTCCGGTCGCCGCGCGTTCCCGGGGCCGAACGGGAGCCGGAGCTCCCAACGACCGTCCGGGCGAACGGCGTTGTCATCCGGCATTCGGAGCCACCCCGGGAGCGGATTGGTCGGATCGGCAATCGTTTTTTCGCCGGCGACGTCGCGCGTACGGCGTCGGCTTGGCGCGGGCCGCGCCCAACGAGCGCCTGCGGGCCGCCGAGCCGCCATACGCCCTGGTGGCGTTCATATGACTGTTGTAGGCCGCCGGATAGCCAGGTAGGGCCTGGGTAGTGCTGAGCCGACGCGGAGACGACCTTCTGAGGAAAGGCCCGGGCACTGTGACGCAGCCCTTCGAACTGCCTGACTTCTACATGCCGTATCCGGCACGACTCAATCCCCACCTGGAACAGGCGCGGGCCCATTCCAAGGGGTGGGCCCGCGGCATGGGGATGCTGGAGGGCTCGGGCATCTGGGACGAGCACGACCTCGACTCCCATGACTACGCGCTGCTGTGCGCATACACCCACCCCGATGCGTCGGGCCCGGACCTCGCGCTGGTGACCGACTGGTACGTGTGGGTCTTCTTCTTCGACGACCATTTCCTGGAGACCTTCAAGCGCTCTCAGGACCGGGAGGGCGGGAAGGCGTACCTGGACAGGCTGCCCGCCTTCATGCCCATGGACCTGGCCGACGGGACCCCGGAACCGACCAACCCGGTCGAGGCGGGCCTGGCGGACCTGTGGGCCAGGACCGTGCCCGCCATGTCCGCCCAGTGGCGGGCCCGGTTCGCCGAGAGCACCCGGAATCTCCTCAACGAATCCCTCTGGGAACTCTCCAACATCAACGCGCACCGGATCCCCAACCCGGTGGAGTACATCGAGATGCGCCGCAAGGTCGGCGGCGCGCCCTGGTCGGCCGGCCTCGTCGAGTACGCGGTGGGGGCCGAGGTCCCGGCGGCGGTTGCCGCATGCCGGCCGCTGCGGGTGCTCCGGGACGCCTTCTCGGACGGGGTGCACCTGCGCAATGACTTGTTCTCCTACCAGCGGGAGACCGAGGAGGAGGGTGAACTCGCCAACGGAGTCCTGGTCCTGGAGACCTTCCTGGGCTGCACGACCCAGGAGGCGGCAGACGCGGTGGGCGACCTGCTCACCTCACGCCTCCAGCAGTTCGAGGACACCACGCTCACCGAACTCGGCCCGCTCTTCGCCGAGAAGGGCCTGGACCCGAAGTCCTGCGCGGACGTCCTGGCGTACGTCAAGGGGCTGCAGGACTGGCAGTCGGGCGGCCACGAGTGGCACATGCGCTCCAGCCGCTACATGAACGGCGGAGCCACCTCCTCCTCGTTCGGGTGCTCGTCCTCCTCGCCCGCGTCCGCACCGTGCTTTTCCCCGATGCCCAGCGGGCTCGGAACCGCCGTGGCGGACATCCGGCAGGTCGCAGCGCGGGCCGGAGCCGGGCGGAGCGGTGCCAGGCGCGTCCGGAGGTTCACCCACATCCCGTACCAGCGGGTCGGCCCCTCCCAACTACCGGACTTCTTCATGCCGTTCACCACCCGGCTCAGCCCGCACCTGGAGGCCTCGCGGCGCCATACCCTCGAGTGGGCGCACCGGATGGGGATGCTCGAAGAGCAGCCCGGCATCCCCGGCTCCGGCATCTGGAGCGAGGACCGGCTCGCCGGCTTCGACTTCCCGCTGTGCGCCGCGGGGATCGACCCCGACGCGACCCCCGGTGGACTCGACCTGACGTCGCAGTGGCTGACCTGGGGCACGTACGGGGACGACTACTACCCCGCCGTCTTCGGCCGGACCCGGGACCTGGCGGGCGCCAAGGCGGCGAACGACCGGCTCTCCGCCTTCATGCCGGTCGACTCCTCCGCCACGCCCGTTCCCGCGAACGCCTTGGAGCGCGCTCTGGCCGACCTGTGGGCCCGTACGGCGGGTCCGATGGAGGTGAGCGCACGTCGGAAGTTCCGTACCGCCATCGAGGACATGACCTCCAGCTGGCTGTGGGAACTCGCCAACCAGGCCCAGAACCGCATCCCCGACCCGGTCGACTACATCGAGATGCGCCGCAGGACCTTCGGCTCCGACCTCACGATGAGCCTGTGCCGTCTCGCGCACGGGCAGCAAGTCCCGCCGGAGATCTACGACAGCGGGCCGATGCGGTCCCTGGAGAACGCCGCAGCCGACTACGCGGCCCTGATGAACGACACCTTCTCCTACCAGAAGGAGATCGAGTTCGAGGGCGAGGTCCACAACGGGGTCCTCGTCGTCCAGAACTTCTTCGACTGCGACTATCCGGCCGCCGTCGCGATCGTGGGCGACCTGATGACCTCCCGGATGCGTCAGTTCCAGCATGTGGCGGCGAATGAACTGCCGGTCCTGTACGACGACTTCAAGCTGGGCGCTGAGGCCCGGAAGATCCTGGACGGGTACGTGGAGGAGCTGCGCAACTGGCTTGCCGGGATCCTGACTTGGCACCAGGGCTGCCACCGGTACGCGGAGGCCGACCTGCGCCGTCGCACGGGAACGCCGGCGCAGTTCGGCGGCCCGACCGGCCTGGGAACCTCGGCCGTGCGGATCCCGCTGCTGTCGTCCTGACCGTCAACCGAGGTTCGCTCGGGGGATTTAGTCGCTCATATGACAACTTTGACGGACTCTTGCGTGTTTTCTGCCGGTACGTCAACCTGGCGCTGACGGCTGCCTCGTACGCCATCACCTCCCTTCACCTGCGTGGCACCGCCGTGCCCGGATCCGGCCGCAGCCCCGCGGCGGCCCGGATCCGGTCACCCCCCACATGCACATCACCGATGAGGAGGACCCTCACATGGCAGTGATGCGTCATTCACGGCGAAGGCTCACAGGAACCGCCACGGCGGTCGCGGTCGCGACCGCACTCGTGCTCGGCGCTGGAACGGCGCTTCCGGCAGCCGCTTCAGCGGGCAGCGAGGCGGAAGGCCGGATCCACAACGACGGAGCCCCCGGAGCAATCAAGGACAGCTACATCGTCGTCCTCGACGAAGAGGCGGTGGACGCCGAATCGGCCAAAGGCAAGGCCCTGGCGAAGCGTTTCGACGCGAAGATCGAGAAGACCTACGGCACGGCCCTCAACGGATACGCCGTGGAAGTCTCCGATGGGCAGGCCAAGAAGTTCGCCGCGGACCCGGCCGTGGAGTCGGTGGTGCAGAACCGCAGGCTCTCCACCATGGGCACCCAGCCCAACCCGCCGTCCTGGGGACTGGACCGCATCGACCAGAAGTTCCTTCCGCTGAACAGCAGTTACACCTATCCGGACTCCGCAGGCAGCGGCGTCACGGCGTATGTCATCGACACCGGCGTCCGGATCAGCCACACCGACTTCGGCGGCCGGGCGAGCTACGGCTACGACGCCATCGACAACGACAGCACCGCCCAGGACGGCAACGGCCACGGGACGCACGTGGCAGGCACGGTGGCCGGAAACGCGTACGGTGTCGCCAAGAAAGCGAAGATCGTCGGTGTGCGGGTGCTAGACGACGAGGGCTCCGGCACCACCGCCCAAGTCGTCGCGGGCATCGACTGGGTGACGCGGAACGCCGTCAAGCCCGCCGTGGCCAACATGAGCCTCGGCGGCGGCGTGGACACCGTGCTCGACGCCGCCGTACGCAACTCCATCGCCTCCGGCGTCACGTACGCCGTCGCGGCGGGCAACGAGGGCGTCAACGCCGCCTACTCCTCGCCGGCCCGCGTGGCGGAAGCCATCACGGTCGGCTCCACGACCAGGACCGACTACCGCTCCAGCTTCTCCAACTACGGCAGCGTGCTCGACATCTTCGCGCCGGGCTCCTCCATCACGTCGGCGTGGAACAGCAGCGACAGCGCCACCAACACCATCTCCGGTACGTCGATGGCCACCCCGCACGTGGCCGGGGCGGCGGCGCTCTATCTGGCCGGCAACCCCTCCGCCACCCCGGCGCAGGTCTCCAGTGCCCTGACGGCGGCCGCCAGTACGGGGGCTGTGCCCAACCCGGGCAGCGGCTCTCCGAACCGGCTGCTGAACGTCGGAGGCGGCAGCCCCCAGCCTCCGGGCCCGAGGTTCGAGAACACCACCGACTACCCGATCTACGACTACGCCACCACCGCGTCCCCGATCACGGTCACCGGTGTCGCCGGCAACGCGCCCGCAGGGCTCGCCGTGTCGGTCGACATCAAGCACACCTACATCGGTGACCTGCAGGTCGACTTGATCGCCCCGGACGGTACGGCCTACCGGCTGAAGAGCTACGGCACGGGCGGCAGCGCGGACAACCTGATCACCACCTACTCGGTGAACGCATCCTCGGAGATCGCCAACGGCACCTGGAAGCTCAGGGTCAGCGACAACGCCAGGCTCGACACGGGCAAGATCGACGCCTGGTCGCTCCAGTTCTGATCGAGTTCTGATCCTGCGGACTCCGATCCCCTGCCGCTGATGTACTGCACCCCCAGGGGCAGCCCGCCGCCGCGGGCTGCCCCCTCCCACGCGTTCTCGCGCCGCGCGGAAGCCTATGGGTGCAGTGAAGCGGACGTCGGGACGGCGGCGTCTTCCGTCGGCAGCGGGACGACGCCGCCGTCGGGCAGCTCGGCATCAGTGTCCGGCAGGGTGACCCGGGGCTTGCTGGGCTCCGGGTCGTCGGGCCGGTCCGTCGTCCGCGAGGAAGAGGGCTTGGGTGAAGTCCGGCCGGAGTCCGGCTCCTGGCTGCTCGGGGCGCTCGGCTCGGCCTTGGCGCGGGTGGACGACGGCTTCGGGCGCGGCGCGGGAGAGTCCGGGCCCGAGCGCCCGCCGGCGGGGTGGGCGTCCGGGACCTCCCGGTGACCGGTCCTGAAGTACGCGAACCAGGACTTGACGGTCCGCAGGTACTCCTGCGAGTGGTTGTAGCCGAGGATCGCGCGGTCCAGGTCGTACGGGTCCGAAAGATCGCGTCCGTCCGCGCAGAGGTAGCGGCCGGCGGCGAGGGCCGCGTCGTAGATGTTGCTCGGGTTCCGCTCGCCGTCCCCGTTGCCGTCGGCGCCCCAGGCGGCCCAGGTGGACGGGATGAACTGCATCGGGCCGACCGCGCGGTCGTAGGAGCGGTCGCCGTCGTACACCCCGTCGTCGGTGTCGGAGATGGCGGCGAAACCGCGGCCGTTGAGCTGTGGCCCGAGGATGGGAGCGTGCGTGGTGCCGTCGGCGTCCACCCGCCCGCCGCGCGCCTGGGCGGATTCGACCTGGCCGATGGCTGCGAGGAGCTGCCAGGGCAGATGGCATCCGGGGTGGCTCCGCGCGAGTTCGGCCTCGGCCTGCTGGTACGCGGCGAGGACGGTGGACGGGATGGCGCCTGCGCCCGGGCTGGTGGTGACGGTGGGGCCAGCAGGGCTGTTGCCGGGTGCCGCCAGCGGGGGCAGTTCCGTGTAATAGGGCGTGTTGCCCGAAATCGGCGGGCCCGGGGGCGGGGTGACCTCCTGATCGGGGGCGGAGGCGCGCGCGAGGACGCCTGGAGCCTGTGACGCGGTCAGCGCCGCCATGGCCGCCGCGGCGACCGCCGTACCCGTCACACCTCTTCGTATTCGACTGCCGTACCGTCCAGCCATAGCCCCGGCCCCCTTCGGTCCCCACTCCCCAGTGCCGCGCCGGAACGTGGCCGCGGCTCACGTGTTCTACGCGGCCGGCCACCCGGTCCGTCGCGACACCGGGGAATTTTTTACGGACGGACTACGGCCGGTCGATCCTGACGAACATCGAGCCCGCGCTGCCGGCCGGGCTGCGCTTGTCCGGCGCGAGCGCGACGAGCGCGAACCAGGTGGTGCCCTTCTCCATCCGCGGCTCGTTTCACGTCAGGGTCGCGGTGTAGTCCGACCCGGCCGGTACGGCCGCGCCCGGGCCTCGCACGGTCAGGTTGCCCTGGTCGTCCTCCGGAACGGTGGCGACGAGCAGTTCGGCATCGTCCACCGCCTGGCCGGTGAGCCAGTCCTGCACCATCGCCCAGTACGTGCCGCTCCTGGGAGCGGTGAGGCGGCAGGCCTCATGTGCCGTGTCGCTCGCGCTGCGGCAGACTTCCTCGCCGGCGTCAGGCTCCCCGTCACCGTCGGTGTCCCGCCCCGCGAAGAGATCGAGGTCCGAAGAGGTGGTCGACCCGGAGCCAGGGTGAGCCGACGGGTCTTGACCGATAGAGCCATGCCGTCCGGGGTGGTTGCCGAGATGTCCCAGACAGCCTTGGTGGACAGCGCGTTGTCCACGTGCGGACCCAGGTGCACGTGCCGGCGCAGTCGGCGTTCGCCGGGCTCGGCACGTTCAGACGTGTGGGATCGCCGCCCTTCTCCGGAAGCCCAGCGTCTGAGAGCCTCGAGCCCCGGGCGGCACTGGCGCTGCGGCGCAGTACTTCGTATCCCGCGCGAATCCCGACACCGCCGCAGTGTCCCACCGGGCCCGCCCCGGCACGGGGGCCGTCACCCGCGCGGTGGGCCGGGAACATCGGAAACGAAAACCGGCGCTACGGTCAGCCACCTGTGACCTAGCGCTTCAGTTGGCCCTTTAGCGCTTGAGTTGCCCCCGCTGAACGCCAGGTTGGCCCGGCATGATGGCGATCATGCGCCGAGGACGCCGAAAACGAATAGGTGGTTCGTTAACGGCACCCGGACTTAAGTGGTGTCGTCGCCGGCGTGCTCGGTGTCGTGCATGCGTTTGGCGAGCTCCGCTCAGCGCTCGTGCGGCGCGGCGACGAACTCCATGAGAATGGCCGCGCTCTCGACGACGCTCGAGCCAGCCTTGCCGAAGAGGGTGAAGAACCTCTCGTTCCGCGGCTGCAACCGCAGGCTCATGGGGAATTCTCCTGGACTGCCGGCATCGCCGTACGCGGCGCGTCACCGCTTCGGAAGGGGCTTGTCCGTCCACAGCGGACGACGAAAGACAAAGGCAAGGAGGTTACCCACTCCTTGCCACTCTCAACGTATAGCGCACCGGGGGCCTTGCGGCAAGACCCGGGTCGTGCTGCAGAATCTCCGATCGAAGCCAGAACCTGCGGAAATCAGGGATTCGCGAAGTACGTGCCCTTTTGTTGACATGTGGGTCTCGCGGGACGTCGAACCGCCGGTGGGACTCGCGGTGCGGTTGGGGGCACGCGGCGCGGAGGTGCGGGTGTGCGCGCCGCCGGACTGCGCGGAGCAGCTGGCCGAAATGCAACGTTGTTGAATGGGGGGCTTTCATGATTGACGTGATCGTTGCCGGTGGCGGACCGACCGGGTTGATGCTGGCCGGCGAGTTGCGGCTGCACGGCGTGCACGCGCTCGTGCTGGAGAAGGAGGCGGAGCCGACCGGGCAGGCCCGCGCGCTCGGCCTGCACGCGCGCAGCGTCGAGGTGATGGACCAGCGCGGTCTGCTGGAGCGGTTCCTCGCGCTCGGCGAGCAGTTCGCGGTCGGCGGTTTCTTCGCCGGCATCGACAAGCCGTGGCCTGACCGGCTGGACACCGCACATTCGTACGTCCTCGCCATCCCGCAGAGCGTCACCGAGCGCCTGCTGACCGAGCACGCCGCCGGGCTCGGCGCCGAGATCCGGCGCGGCTGCGAACTGGTCGGGCTGAGCCAGGACGAACACGGGGTGACCGTCGAGCTGGCCAGTGGGGGCACCCCCGCCAATGGGGGCGTAGCCAGTGGGGGTCCCCCCGGCAATGGGGGCGTAGCCGCCGGGGGAGGGGGAGGCACGCAGCTGCGCTCGCGCTACCTCGTCGGCTGCGACGGCGGCCGCAGCACGGTGCGCAAGCTGCTCGGCGTCGGCTTCCCCGGCGAGCCCACCAGGGTCGAGACGCTGCTGGGCGAGATGGAGGTGGCCGTGCCAGCGGAGACGCTGGCCGCCGTGGTGGCCGAAGTCCGCAAGACCCATCTGCGGTTCGGCACCATGCCCCTCGGGGACGGGATGTACCGCGTCATCGTGCCCGCCGAGGGGGTGGCCGAGGACCGCTCGGTCCCGCCGACCCTCGAGGAGTTCAAGCAACAACTGCGGGTGTTCGCCGGTACCGACTTCGGCGTGCACTCACCGCGCTGGCTCTCCCGCTTCGGCGACGCCACCCGGCAGGCCGAGCGCTACCGGGTCGGCCGGGTGCTGCTGGCCGGCGACGCGGCGCACATCCATCCGCCGACCGGTGGGCAGGGGCTCAACCTGGGCGTGCAGGACGCGTTCAACCTCGGCTGGAAACTGGCGGCCGAGGTCGGCGGCTGGGCCCCGGAGGGACTGCTGGACAGTTACCACGCCGAACGGCACCCGGTGGGCGCCCGCGTGCTGGACAACACCCGCGCGCAGATGGAGCTGCTGTCCCCCGAGCCGGGTCCCCGGTCAGTGCGCAGGCTGGTGTCGGAACTGATGGACTTCGAGGACGTGAACCGATACCTGATCGAGAAGATCACTGCGATCGGGCTCCGCTACGACTTCGGCGAGGGGCATGAACTGCTCGGCCGGCGGATGCGGGACGTGGGGCTGAAGCGGGGGCGCCTCTACGAGCTGATGCACGGCGGCCGCGGGCTACTGCTCGACCAGACCGGCCGGCTCTCGGTGGCGGGCTGGGCAGATCGGGTCGACCACGTCGTCGACGTCAGCGAGGAACTGGACGTGCCCGGTGCGCTGCTGCGGCCGGACGGTCACGTGGCGTGGGTCGGTGAAGATCAGCAGGATCTGCTCAGCCGGCTGCCCAAGTGGTTCGGCGCTGCCGCCAGCTGAGCGCGCAGTTGTGGCTCGAAAGGGCGGGACCTATCTCCGACCGAGTTCGGCGCGGTCCGGTGCCGTACCCCGCCGGCTCGAAGCCCCCGCAAGTACGCCGACCTCAGCAAGACCAATCGAGCCCGCCCCGGTCACCAGGTCGCGCGGTCCCGCAGGGCGCGAGCGTGAGAGGAAGCAGCAGAACCGGGAGACGCAGGGGCGTACGGGGCACGGGTCATACGTGCATCTTGCCGCCTGCCGGGCGCCTCAGCGGAGGAGGCCGCCGACCGCGCCGCCGACGCCGCCGATGACGCCGCCCACCAGCCCCTGGTCACCGCCGTCCGAGGGCTGTTCGCTCGGCTGGTCGGTGGGGGCGGTCGAGTCGGCTGGTTCTGTCGTCGGGGTCGACTCGGGCGAGGAGGACTTCGTGGGAGCCGGGTTCGCCGGTTGCGCCGCCGCATCGGAGGTGGGAGCGCTGGTCGGCGTGGCGGTGGGAGCGGCCGCGGCTGTGGTCGCGGAGTCCGGAGTCCGCGCTTCGGTGCGGCTCGTCCGGATTGCGTCCTGAGAACGCTCCTCCAGGAGCTTCGGCTCCTTGGAGGCCGTGGGGGAGAGCCCGGCCGTCGTGGGCTCCTCCGTGGCGGTCGGCTCGCTGTCGGGCAGCTGCTGCGGCTGCTGCTGCTCGGCGTTGGTGCCGGAACGCGCCTGGGCGGGCTTGTCGTCGCCGACGGTCGAGTGGAGGGCGAGGGCGAGGGCGCCGGCAACGCCCAGCGCGGCGGCCGTCTTGAGCGTCGTGGCACGGGCCTGCTGTACGCGCGTGGGTCGGCGGTGTTTGGCCATCTCGCTCGCGTCTCCCTGGTGGCGTCGCCTCTTGCGGCGCACCAGTTAACCTGATTCCGCAGCCGAACGCCCATCCGATGCGCAGTCGTTACACGGTGCGTGGAACCCGCTCCCGCCGTTGCCACCCGACATGTCGGGCTCTGTCCGATACGGGCACCCGCGCCCGGTGCCGAACGTCACACACGGTACCCGCCCCCACGCTTCAGGCGTGCGGCCCGCGGAGGGATTGCCAGATGCGCTCGGGCAGGTGGCGGGAGGCCTGTCGGAGGTCGATCGTGGGGTCGCCGGCGAGCCGGCGGCGCGCGGTTTCCGCTACCGGGCCGATGAGGAGCATCTCCGTCAGCGAGTCGGGCAGATCGACCACGCGCCCGGCTTCGGCGTGCGGGCGGAGCCACGCGAGCATCCTCTCGATACGGGGCGCCTTGGCCGCGGTGATGGACGCCGCGTGCGCCGGGACGAAACCCGCGTAGGCGGAGGCGTGGATGAAGCGGGCCTGGGCCGGTTCCGTCTCGACGAACCGGAGGTAGGCCAGGACCAGAGCGCGGATCCCGGTGCGTGGGGTCCTGGTCCGCCCGAGCGCCGCGATCAGGGTGTCGAGCAGGTTGGCCATGCAGCGGATGTAGAGCGCGGCGGCGAGCCCGTCCAGGCTGCCGAAGTGGTGGTAGAGGCTGCCCAGACTGATTCCGCTCGCCTTGGTCACGGCCTGCACCGTGAAGCCTTCCGGCCCCTTCTGCTCGTGGACGTCGAGCGCGGCATCGAGCAGCCGCCGGGCCGTCTCCTCGCCGCGCTGCTGCTTAGGCGACATGGCGTGGCGAAGGCGGCGGTGTCTGCTGCAGCCCGGTGAGCTCCAGGGCCTGCGCCCAGACCCGCTGCGCCAGTTCGGCGTCACGGGCCATCGGGGCCAGCGGCTTCTCGCGGTGGACGTGGAAGTACCGGCCGGTGAGTTCCGCGGCGGCCTCCCCATGGGCCAGCCGCACTATGGGCGCCGCGCCCGCTCGCGGCGGCTTCCACAACAGCTTCACGGCCTTCAGCAGCCGGCCGGGGACGCCGTCGCGGTCGCCGAGTCCGGTACGGATCACTCCGGGGTGCGCTGCGTTGATCCTCACCCCGGCATCGTTCCAGCGCCGCGTGAACAGCGGGACCAGCAGCAGGTTGCACAGCTTCGTGTCCGCGTACGTGCGCAGCGGGTGGAAGTCGGCGCCCGTGGGCGTGCGTTGGAGATCCACTCGCCCCCTGACGTAGAGGGCGGCACTGACCTGGACCACACGCGCCCGTGAGGAGACCAGCCTCGGTTCCAGCAGGTGGTTGAGGAGGAACGGCGCGAGGTGGTTGGTGACGAACGCCTGCTCCAGGCCGTCCTCGCCGCGGACCGGGTGAGTCGGCCAGACACCGGCGTTGTGGACCAGCGCATCGATACGAGGGCAGGAGGCGAGCAGCGCTTCGGCCGTGGAACGTACGCCGGAGAGGCTCGAGAGGTCGCCGGCGACGAGGGCGGCGTCCGGACCGCCGGCCGCCGCGAGCGCCGATCGGGCCGCTTCGCCGCGCTTCTCGTCCCGCGCGACGATGACGACTCTGCATCCCTGCCGCGCCAGCTCCTGCGCGACCGCATATCCGATCCCACGGTTGCCGCCTGTGACTACGGCTGTCGATACCGGGCTCATGGGCGCCACGGTATCCCTCATCTAGAACCTTTTTCTAGAGAGACGCTCTAGATCAGGATCACTCGCTCACGCAGTCGCCGGGCGGCAGGGCGTCGGGATCGGCGGCGTCCAGGGCGGTGGTCAGGGCGTTCAGGTGGGCGCGCAGGTCGCGGATCTCGCCCAGCGTGAGGCCGGTCGCCGCGGCGATCCTGCGGGGTACATCCAGCGCCTTCTCGCGGAGCGCTGTGCCCGCCGCCGTGGGGCGGGCGGTGACGGAGCGCTCGTCGTCCGCGCTGCGCCGTCGCTCGACGTAACCCGCCGACTCCAGGCGCTTGAGCAGCGGGGAGAGGGTCCCCGAGTCCAGCCGCAGATGTTCGCCGATCCGCTTGACCGGCAGCTCGCCGTGCTCCCAGAGCACCAGCATCACCAGGTACTGCGGGTAGGTGAGGCCGAGGTCCTTGAGCGCGGTGCGGTAGACGCCGTTGAAGGCGCGCGAGGCGGCGTGCAGCGAGAAGCAGATCTGGTGGTCGAGGCGGAGGAAGTCGTCGTCCCGCACGGTCGTCATCGCGTCCATGGGATCCAGAGTAACGCGGGCACCATTAAGTTGCACACAACTGAATTGTGTGCTGTACTCCTGGCTGTCGGTTCCCACGGACGAGAGGGATGGAACTCCATGGACGCGCTCTACACCGCCGTCGCCACCGCCAACGGCCGCGAAGGCCGCGCAGTCAGCTCCGACGGTCAGATCGACCTGCCGCTCGCCCACCCGCAGCCCCTGGGCGGCAACGGCGAGGGCACCAACCCCGAGCAGCTCTTCGCCGCCGGCTACGCCGCCTGCTTCGCCAGCGCGATGGGTCTCATAGGCCGCCAGGAGAAGATCGACGTCAAGGACGCCTCGGTGACCGCCGAGGTCAGCATCGGCAAGGACACCGACGGGGGCTTCGGGCTCTCCGTGGTCATGCGGGTCGAGCTGCCCGAGCACCTGCAGGGCGAGGCGGGCCGGGACCTCCTCGAGAAGACCCACGCCTTCTGCCCGTACTCCAAGGCCACCCGCGGCAACCTGCCGGTCGAGCTCGTCGTCGAGTAACCGCCCCCGGCCTTCCCGGCCCCCGGAGCCCGGCCCCCGCCTGTCCTGCCACCAGGGGCCGGGCTCCGGGCACGCCCGGACGCGCAGCGTACGGATTCCCGCTGGGCAGGGTGGTCCACGGAGCGGAACAATCGGAGGTGAGGCCTGCTCGGGTAGGAGGGACTCATGACCCCACCGAACGAGAACCTGGCAGCCGTGCCGGTCCTCCGCCACCGGCCCGACCCGTCCGACAGCGTGATCTGGGAGCCCAGCGAGCGCTGGGTACGCGGGACGAAGGGCGACGTCACGGTCGTCGACAGCCGCCGCCCGCTCCTGGTGTGGGAGCCCGGCCGCCCGGTGCCGCTGTACGCCTTCCCGCGGGAGGACGTCCGGACGGACCTGATGCGGGAGACCGAGAAGCCCGCGACCCGGCGCCACGCGGGAGCGACCGTCTTCTACGATCTCGAGGTCGCCGGCGAGACCATCCCGCGGGCGGCATGGACCTACCCCGGCGAGGAGCTGGCCGGGCACATCTCCTTCGAATGGTTCGGGCGGGAGGTCCTCGACCACTGGTACGAGGAGGAAGAGGAGATCTTCGTGCACCCGCGCGACCCGTACAAGCGGGTCGACGCGCTGCCCAGCACGCGGCACGTCCAGGTCGAGATCGAGGGCACGGTCGTCGCGGACACGCGTAAGCCGGTGCTCCTCTTCGAGACCCATCTGCCCATCCGCTACTACATCCCTCGCGAGGACGTCCGCCTCGACCTGTTCACCCCCACCGACCTGACGACCCGCTGCCCGTACAAGGGTGTGGCGACCGAGTACTGGTCGTGGGCGGGCGGCGGTGACGTACGGCCCGGTGTCGCCTGGAGCTACCCGGAGCCGCTCGCGGCCGCGAGCGCCATCAAGGACCGGGTGGCCTTCTACAACGAGGCCGTCGACATCATCGTCGACGGCGAACGCCTGGAGAGGCCGGTCACCGTCTTCAGCGCTCCCGCAGCGAGCCGCCCCGAACCGCCCGGCGAGTCGGCCCGGTAGGGCGAACCAGGCCAATGGGGATGCGCGGATGCCCGTGCACCTCGCGAGCCGGTTCTCCGGTGTGGACGAAGACCGCCTGTTCAGTTCTCGTCCTGCCCACGAGAGGCTCAAGCTTCGAGGGCGCGGCGTGTGCTGGGTCCGTAGACACCGAGAGGGTCGTCGTTGATGCCCTTCTCGCTTTGGAAGTCGTGGACCTTGCGCGTGACCTCTTCGTCGTAGATGCCGTCCGCAGGGCTCATCTCGAGCAGCTGCTGCAGTTTCACCACTTCGGAGCCCCGGTCGCCCTCCGAGAGGACCGGCATCTCTCCGAGACCTGACGAGCCGTCCTCGGCAATGCCGTCTGCTGAACTCCCGCCTGTCGCAGGGGGCGCCGGGTCCATGGAGGCCCCGTCGTCGCCGAGGCCGCTCGCGGGCGAATCCGCGTCCGGACTCCGGCGCGTGCCCTTCGCGTCCCCGCCTGTCCCGGATGCGAGGCTGCCCGCGGACGCCGACGAAGGTACGGCACCCGAGCGGTCCGCGGGCCTGGGCGAAGAGCCGGTTTCCGCTACGCCGGGAGTGGGTTCGGGTGATGCGGCGCGGTACGGGTTGCGCGGTCCGCTCTCGTCGTCGGACGTCCGGTCGTCGTTGAGCAGCCCGGTAGTGACCAGGACGGATCCTATGACGACGGAAGCGGCCACGGTGGCCATGATCGCGACCTTGCGCCGACCCGGGCGGCGGCGGGTGCCTTTGCGGGCCGGCTCCACGACCGGTTCCGCATCCGCATCCGAGTCCGACGCCGATGCCGTCTCCGGTTCGGATGCGGGATCCGGCGCCAGTTCCGGTTCTTCCGGTTCTTCGCCGGGCCGCGCCGGTGAGAGAGGCGGTGGCACCCTTCGTGACGCCTTCTCAGGCATCGTGCGTGGCCGGAATGGGTCGAAGGCCGCCGCTACCGCCGCATCCGCGGTCATCGGCGCGCACTCGCACAACGGCTCGCCGCCCCGACGGACGGTCGCCCCGCACGTGGAGCACTTCTCTTCCGCCACCGACGGTCCTCCTCACTCGATGGACAAGCGCAAAAAGGCCCTTGATCGGTCAGTGTGCCCGGGACCTTGCGCCGTCGTCCCGCCGGGAGCGACACAAATTATCGGAACGTACGCGCCAGTTACAAGCGTGCACGCACTTGTCCACGGGCCCGGCACAGCAGTTCCACGAAACGGGAGGAAAATGCCGATTTTCTGGCTGTCGGCGGCGGTATTCGCCGTGCCGGAATTCAACGAGCATGGCTCACCAATTCGGGGTGCGTTGGGGCTGGTTGAGGTGTGAATGCCGTCGGCGGGCGGCCCCGGGCGGAGCGGTGGTGAATTCCTCACGCCGTCCGGCAGTGCACCACGGCCGCCGCCCAGTCCGCGTGGTCGTGCGCGTTGCCGTCGCTGCCGTCGGTGACCCGCAGCCGAAGCACCTGGGCACCGGCCACGGCGGCCTCGACGGAGACGGCCGCGTCGTCGCCCGTGAGCACCTCGCTCGCGTAGACGCGCTTGCCGTCCGCGTAGACCTCGAAAGCGGCGCTGCCGTTCGGGCCCGTCTCGTCGTCCAGACCGACTTCGGCTGTGAACGTCGAGCAGTTGCCGCCCAGATAGACCTCCACTGCCGATTCGGCGTGCACGCCCAGGCCGTGCTCGTACGTCGTGCCGCCGATGGTGAGGGTCTTTCCGTCGCCCGGCGCGGACTCGCCATTGCTGGCGTCGCGTTCGACCGGACCCCAGCCGTTGTCCGCGGTGATGAAGTCCATCCCGGACACGGGCACGTCTCCGCGAGGCGGAGGCGGGGTGCCGTCGAGGACGGCCGCCGCCTCGCTGCCCACCCTCGCCCCGCCCGCGGAGGTCGCGGACACTTCGGCGACCACGGGCCGCCTGCCGTCCGGCGTCTTCTCGCCGCGCGTGATCACGGCGTGTACGGTCGCGGACTCGCCCGCTGCCAGGTCGCCGAGCGCGGAGGAGCCGGGGTCGGCGGTCCAGCCCGCGGCCGGAGCGAAAACCGCGGCGACATCCTTCAGAGGCCGGTCGCAGGGGTTGGTGACGGTCAGTTCCGCCGCCGTCGACTCGCCTGCCGCCAGGCTGGTGTCCTCGGCGGTCAGCGTCGCGCCGGGCGTGCAGACCACCGGGCCCCGCGGGGTCCCCGTACGCGCCTCGGCACCGGTCAGCGGGCGCAGCCGCAGGGTGTACGCGTACTCCTGGTCCGGCTGCACCTGATACTCCGGCAGCACGGAGTGGAACGTCTCGCTCACCCCGCTGACGGCGTGGTCGAGGTGCAGCGTGTTGCCTGCCGGGTTCTCACGGAGCGCGAACGGGTATGCGGCCCGGTCGATCCCGGAGTACGGGGTCACGCCCGCTGAGAAGTCTCCGGAGACCAGGAGTCCGCTCCTGCCGTCGGACAGGGACGCCCAGCGGACGTCCTCGTGGTTCCCGTAGTCCTGCGGCCGGGTGTAGCCGGAGAACTGCTCGTCCACGCCGGTGGAGTACACACCGACGGGAGCGCCGTCCTCGCGGTCGCTGTAGTTCTCCTGCGGCCCCCGCCCGTACCAGGTGAAGGTGGAGTAGCGGTCCGGAAGCCGCAGGGCGAGGCCGATGCGGGGAAGGTAGGGCACCTCACGGGCCCTGCCCTGTGCTTCGACGCGGTGGTCGATGCGCATCTCGCCGGTGCCGGTGACCGTGTACCGGAGAGTCTGCGTGAACGAGGAGTCCTCGACGCCGGGGGCGGCGGCTTTGCTGGGAACGGTGATGGCGACCGCCCCGCCCTGTTCGGCGACCGTGACCTTCCCCGGCTCGGTCCGCAGCCGGTCCAGGCCCGCCTCGCGCCAGGGCCCCTCCTCCGACCCGATCTCATTGCTGACCGGGGGCCGCCAGGCATCCAGTTCGGGTCCCTGGCCGAGCAGTTCGCGCCCGTCGGCCTTCATGGAGATCAGCTCGCCGCTCTCGCGGTCGAATGCGTAGGAGAAGCCCTCCCCGGTGACGATGATCCGGGTACCGGCCTCGGTGGTCCGGACCGCGCGGGGCGCCTGGGCCTTCAGCACCCCGGCGAGCTGTTTGCCGCCGATGCCGAACTGCTCGACCGCGACGGTGTGGCCGGCCTTCGCCCAGGCGGTGTCCTTCGCCTGCACTGCCTCCACGGTCAGTTGGCGGTCGGCGTCCTTGGGGTTGGCCGGGGGCTCCGGCAGCCGGACATCCGCCCGTTCGCCGGGGTCGAGGGCGAACGGCCGGGAGCCCTGGGCGAGGGTCCTGGCCCCTTCGGTGACTTTCCACCGCAGCCGCAGATCGCCGGTGGCGGTGAAGGAGCGCTCGTTGAGCAGGGTGATCTCTCCGGCACCGGAGCCCACGTCCGCATCCGCGTCCGTGATCCGTATGGGCGCGTGGACGGCGGCCATGGCGCGGGCCTCGGGCTGCACGGTGCGGTCGGCGGAGACCACGCCGTCCACGCCGCCGGTGCCCGACCCGTAGGAGTGGTACGCGCCCTCCTCGGTGAGCTGGTCGAAGTCCAGGGCCAGGACCGCCTCGGACGCGGGGTCTGTGGTGAGCTGCTGCGGTGTGAGCGCCTTGTGGTAGACGCGCACCTGGTCGATGGTGCCGTGGGCCATGCGGGTGGTGATGTTCTCCTGGCCGGTCTCCGGGTCCCGGCCGATGTTCACCGGTTGGGCCGAGTACGCGACCGTCCCCTTCCAACTGGACGCAGCAGCCTGCTCACCGTCGATGAAGAACCGCAGTGCCGCACCGTCGTAAGTGCCCGAGATCCGGTGCCACTGGCCGTACCAGTCGCCGGGGACTTCCGCTTCCGCGGAGTGCCAGGCGCCGTCGCCGTAGACGAAGAACTCCAGGGTGTCCTGGTCCTTCATCTTGAGCGCGTAGCTGTGGTTCCCCTTGGCGATCACGGTGAAGTCGCCGGTCCAGTCGTCCGGTTCGACCCAGGCGTCCACGGTGAGGGCGTCGGTGACCGCGTCGAGCTTCGGGTCGCGGTAGACCTCCACGAAGTCGTCGAGACCGGAGAGCGCGAGCGCCTTGCCGCTGCGCCCGGGCACGTGCTCCGGCTTCCCGGTGATGTACGAGAGGATGCCGTTCCCCGAGGAATCGGGCGTCGTGATCAGGGGCTGGGTGATGTTCTGCTCCGCCCAGTCCCAGATGTAGCCGCCCTGGACCTGGGGGTAGGCGCGGACGACGTCCCAGAACTCCCGGAAGTTGCCGAGCGAGTTGCCCATGGCGTGCGCGTACTCGCCCATGATGATGGGCTTGCCCGTGGACTTCGCCTTGTCCTCAAGGCCCTTGGGGGAGGGATAGCGCGGGCCCCACACGTCGGCGAACGGGGCGTCGCCGTCCGGGACGTTCGGCTGGTGGTAGACCGGGCGGGACGGATCGTGCTTCTCGAGGAAATCGGCCATCGCAAAGTGCGCCTTGCCGAGCCCCGCCTCGTTGCCCGTGTCCCACATCAGCACGCTGGGGTGGTTCTTGTCCCGCTCGTACATCGCCGTCAGGCGGTCCATGAACGCACGTTGCCACTCGGGGCGCTCGGCCAGGCAGTTGTCGGGGCAGCCATCGTGGTGGTGGGTCTCGATGTCCACCTCGTCATCGATCCACAGGCCTTGAGCATCGGCCAGTTCGTACAGGTGCGGATCCGACGGGTAGTGGGAGGTGCGTACCGAGTTGATGTTGAGCCGCTTCATCAGGGAGACATCGGACGCGGTGCGCCCACGGCTCGCGTAACGGCCGGTCTGGGGGTCGGTCTCGGAACGGTTGACGCCCTTGATGAGGATGCGCTTGCCGTTGACGAGCAGCCGTTTGTCCTTGATCTCGATCTCGCGGAAGCCGACCGGCTGGGCGGTGGTGTGCGTCACCCGGCCGTCGGTGCGGGAGAGTTGTACGACGAGCGTGTGGAGGTTGGGCGTCTCGTCGGTCCACTTGGCGGGATCGGCGACTTCGGCGCTGAGGGTGGCGGACGCGGTGCCGCTACTGGGGTCGACCTCGCCCGACATCGTTGTCACCTTGTGCCCGCGCTGATCATAGAGGGTTCCGGTGACCTTCCGCGAGGTCTCCGCCGCACCCCCGGCCGCGCCCCTGGCGCCCACTTCGACCTCGGCGGTCAGCCGCGCGTCGCGGTACGCCGCATCCAGGTCGGTCCTGATGGTGACGTCGCGCACAGCGGTCGCAGGGGTCGAATACAGCTCGACGGAGCGGAAGATGCCTGCGAACCGCCACTGGTCGTAGTCCTCGAGATGGGCTCCCGAGCTCCAGCGGTGGACCTGGACCGCGACGGTGTTCCTGCCCGTGTGCAGGTGCTCGCTGATGTCGAACTCGGCGGGCGTGTAGCCGCCTTGGTCGTAGCCCGCGTACGAGCCGTTGACCCAGAGCAGGTAGCCGCTGGTGACGCCTTCGAAGCGCAGGAAGGTCCGCCGCTCCTGCCAGCTGTCCGGCAGCTCGAAGGTACGGACATACGCGCCGGTGGGGTTGATGTCGTGCGGGACCTTCGGCGGATCGTCGGGATACATCTCGGTAGGTATGTTGCGGAACATGGGGTGGTCGAGGCCGTCCGTCTGCCAGGTGTGCGGCACGCGGACGCTCCGCCAGCCGCTCCCGCCCGTGTCGTACCCCTCCGAGGCGAAGCCCTCCGGAACCTCCTCGGGACGGTCCGACATATGGAGCTTCCACGTACCGTCGAGCGACGCGGTCCACGGGCTGTCCGGCCCGCCCTCGAGCGCGCTCGCGGTGTCGCTGTACGGCGTCAACTCGGCGTGCGCCGGCTCCTGTCCGATCCCGGTCGCCTCGGGGTCCTCCAGGAGCTTGTACACATCCGCGGGAGGGTGGGCGGGGCCGCCCGCCGCCGCGGAGGGGACGGGCGCTGCCAGCGCCCCGGCGAGGGCCAGTACGGCGAGCCCGCGGAAAGTCCTACGGAGTCGGGGCATCTGGTGGTCCACCCTTCTGCGGGCGCGAATCGCTCCAGAATCAACAGGACCGAACGGTAGCCAACAGGCCTTGCTGCGCCAAGATGTGTGGTGCGATGGCTTCACAGTTCCGGGTACTAGCGTTGACGGCTCGATCGCTCCGCCTGGCGGGGCCGGGCTTCGATACGTGAGGTGCCGCGATGGCGTCGACGACGCGCAGGTGCGTGGTGTGCGGGAGTCAGGTGGCCGCCGCCGCGGGCAGGCGGGGGAAGGGTGACAGGCCGACGGGAGGCCGCCCGGCCAAGTACTGCTCCAACGCGTGCCGGCAGCGTGCCTTCCGGGCCCGCACTGCCGTCGTATCGGCGCCGGTGGAGCCGTCGGAGGGGGAGTGGCAGGCGGAGCGCGCGGAGCCGGAGGAGCCTCGCACGGCGCCCTACGGGCCTCCGCCGGGAGGCGAGTTACCCGGAGCGCTGGATCGTTTCGTCGGACGCGCCGAGGAGCTGACCGGGCTGCGTACGCTGCTGCGGTCCTCGCGCCTGCTGACACTGATCGGACCGGGCGGATGCGGAAAGTCACGGCTGGCGCTGGAGCTGGTGGGCGGTTCGCGCAGCGGACGGAAGGGCGAGGCCCGGCTGGTGGAGCTCGACCTGCTGCGCGAGGGCGCCGGGCTCCCGCAGTACGTCGCCGCGGTACTCGGCGTCGCGGAACGAGACGGCGCCCCGGAGAGCGGCGTCACCGAGTCCCTCGTCCGCGCGTTGAGCGTTCCCGGGCTGCTGCTGGTGCTCGACAACTGCGAGCATCTGGCCGAAGAATGCGCGGAGTTGGCCGCGCTGCTGCTGCGCCGCTGCCCGGGCCTGCGCATCGTGGCGACGAGCCGGGAGGCGCTCCGTGTCCCCGGCGAGGTGGTCTTCCGGGTCGGCGAACTCACCCTGCCGGCGGCGGGCGGTGCACCCGGGGACGTCGCCGAGGCACTGCGCTCGGACGCGGTCCGGCTGTTCGTGGAGCGTGCTCGCGCCTGCGCCCCCGGCTTCGAACTCACGGCGGGCAGTGCGGATTCTGCGGCTACGGCGGCCACTGCGGCGACACCGGCTACCTCAGGCACGGCCTCCACGGCAGGCACAGCGGGCCATGTGGACCTGGTGGCAGAGATCTGCCGTCGGCTGGACGGACTGCCGCTGGCCATCGAGTTGGCGGCGCGCCGGGTCGCAGGCCTGCCGCTCGGCCAGATCCTGGCAGGGCTCGACGACCAGCTCGGCCTGCTCACGGACGGAAGCCGGGTCGGGCCCGCCCGGCACCGCGAACTCGCGGCCGCGATCGAGTGGAGCCACCGCCTGCTGGACCCCGCCGAGCAGGCCGTCTTCCGTCGCGTGTCGGTCCTGGTGGGCGGCTTCGACATCGCGGGGGCGCGCGCGGTCTGCGCCGCAGGCGACATCGAGCCGGATGCGGTGCTGCGGCTGCTGTGCGCTCTGGAGGCGAAGTCGCTGCTCGTCCGCGTGCCCGGCGACGGTGGCCGGTACGCAAGCCCGCCCGCGCCCCAGGACGGAAGCGCGTACGAAGGGCCGCACGCAAGCGCGTACGGGAGTCCGTACGGGAGCCCGTACGCAGGCGCGGAGGGAGAGCGCGCGCGGTTCCGGCAGCTGAGCCCGATCCGCGCGTACGGGCTGCGCCGACTCGAAGCGTCCGGTGAGCTCTACGAGGTCCGGAAGCGGGCCCTGGACTGGCTGGCGGACCTGACCCGCCCCTCCACGGACATGGCGTCCGTCGGTGTCGTGCCCCCGGAACTGCTCGCCGAGCAGGAGAACCTCGCCGCTGCGGTGGCCTGCACCGCGGTCGACGCAGCCGTCGAAGCCGACGTGTCCGACGCGTCCGACGCGTCTGGCGGGTCCCGCGGGTCCGACGTGGCCGACGCGTCCGGTGGGTCCGACGTGGCCGACAGCGGTGACCGGCACCTGCGGCTGGTGGTGGCCATGGCCCGGGTCCGCCGTGAGCAGGACCAGTTGACGGCCTGTCGGGAGCTGCTGACCACCGCCCTCGCGCGCGTGCCCCGGTCGCGCCACCGCGCCGACGCGCTCGCGTTGGCCGTCCGCGTCGCCTGCCAGCAGGCGGACTGCGCCGAAGGGCTGCGGCTGGCCGAGGAAGCGGTGCGCGTCGCGCGCGGGAACGACGACCCCGCGGCTCTCGCCGACGCGCTGGACGCCCGCGCGGTGGCGCTGGTCTGCGAGCGCGAGTTCGGCGCCGCGGTCGCGGTGTACCGGGAGTGCCTGAAGATCACCCGTACGCTCGGCCGCCCCCTTGCCACCGCCGTGTGCCTGCACCGGCTCGCCTGGGGGCTGCACCATGTGGGTGCCGTCGCCGAAGCACAGGAGCTGATGGCCGAGTGCCTGCCGGTCCTCCGCGAACTGGGCACGCCACAGCACCGGAACGCGGCAGGCCACACCGCCGGTGCGCTCCACCTCGCCGCGGGCGAACTGGCCGCTGCCGAGGAGGCGTTCGCCGAGGTGCTGCGGCAGGCGCCGCCGGACAGCTTCCACGCCATGTACCCGGTGGAGGGCCTGGCGATCGTGGCGGCGGAGCGCGGTGAACTCCGGCGCGCGCTGCGGCTCTTCGCGGCCGCCGCCGCGGTGCGCGAGCGGATCGGCATGCGGCCCGAGGCGGAGTGGCGGCGATGGGTCGGTGCCACGGTGGAGCGGGCCCGACGCGGACTCGACGCGTCGGCCGCCGGTACGGCGGAGGCCGACGGGCAGCTGCTCCGCGGGCGGCGTCTGATCGCGTACGCCCTGCGTGAGCTGCGGCCGGAGAACGGCCGCCAGGATGGCGAGGCGGGCGCCTGCCCGCTGACGGAGCGGGAGTTGCAGGTCGCCGAGCTGGTGGCGGAAGGGCTCACCAACCGGCGGATCGGCGCGCGGCTGAGCCTCTCGCCCCGTACGGTCGCGACGCACCTCGACCACATCCGCGACAAGCTGGGACTGCGGTCGCGGACGAAGATCGCGCTGTGGGTCGCCGCACGCGCGCGTACGGCGGGGAGCGCGGCTGGAAGCGCTGTGGGTACGACCGGAAGCGCGGCTGGGGGTCCGGCCAGGAGCGCGGCACCGCCGTCGGGGCGCCGGCCGTCCGCAGCGGACGGCGAGGTTCCGTAACGCCGGGGGAAGTCCTCGGTCATCCGGTCGATGCGCCCGTACGTCATCTGCCGCAGGCTCGTTGCCCGGCACGGGCGGCCATCCCCCCGTGTCCTGCACCGAGACCGGCCCGACGGTCCCGTCCCCCACTCGGGACCGATCGGGTGACACCTCCTGCGAGGCAAGGAGCCCCCCATGCCCCCCATGCGGCACGATCACCATGACCCGGATCCGCGCGACCTGGATCCGCGCGACCCGGATCAGCACGATCCCGGGCACGGGGACTCCGGCCCCGGCCAGGACTCTCGGTCCCGCCGGAACTTCATCCGTGTCGGCTCGCTCGGCGTGACCTCGGTCGCCGTCGCGGCCACAGGTATCTCGTCAACGGGCCTGTCCGCCGCGGCGGATGCGGCAGAGGCGGCGGACGCGGCACCGATGGCAGCGGCCGCTCCGCGGACGGCCGGCGCACCGCTCGCCTTGACCCCTGCCTGCTCCGGACAGGAAACCCCGGAGATCATGGAGGGACCGCTCTTCAAACCCCAGTCCCCTCAGCGGACGAACTTCATCACCCCCGCCATCAGCGGCGTTGAACTGCAGCTGAGCGGCGTCGTTTACGACACCGCGTGCACTCCGCTCGCCGACTGCCAGATCGAGTTCTGGCAGTGCGACCAGAACGGCGACTACGACACGGCGGGTTTCTCGCTGCGCGGCCACCAGTTCACCTCCGCACGCGGCAAATACCGCCTGGACACCATCATTCCGCGGGACTACTGGGGACGTTGGGGCCGGCGCACGCCCCACATCCACACCCAGGTCCAGGTTTCGGGCGGCCCGCTGCTCGTCACGCAGCTGTACTTCCCGGACGACACGCAGGCCTACGGCCGGGACTTCGCGGCCCTCAACGCCGGGGACGGAAGCTTCAACCGCGCCTGCGTGATCGCGCTCACGGCCAAGGAAGGCGGCGGCTACACCGGCACCTTCGACTTCGTCATCAAGACCACGGCCTGACGCCATGCCTGACGACGACAGCACCAGGCTCAAGGGCGCAGACGTACAAGGGGATACCCACATGACACAGAGCACACCCGGCGATGGCGCGATGACGCGGCGGACGCGGCACCGGCGGGCGGCGCTCGCTTCCGCCGTCGCGGCCGCGGCGCTGGTCGCCGCCGGGCTGATCGGCTTCCAGGCCTGGGGCGAAGAGCAGGTCGCGGCGGGCTCGGCATCGGCCGTGACGGACAAGGACCGGCGGGCGGACGACTGGCAGCGGACGCCGGTCCCGGTCGAGAAGGGCGACCTCACCGCGGTGGCGGCGCTCGACGAGCGGCAGGCCTGGGCCGTCGGCTACCGCCTCAAGAGCGACACGGAAGTCGAAGCCCTGGCCCTGCGGTGGGACGGCGAGTCCTGGACCCAGGAATCCACCCTCCCCAACGGGAACTTCCCGCAGGCCCTCGCCGTACGGTCCGCCGAGGACATCTGGGTGGCCGGCACCGGCTCGTCCCACTGGGACGGCGAGAAGTGGACCGACCGTGCGCTGGCGAGGGACCCGGCCGGCCGCGTCATGTCCGACGCGATCACGGTCAGTGGCGACGACGGCGTCTGGACGGCCGGCCGCGCGGTTCCCGGATCCATCAAGGACAGCGTGCCCGCCATCCAGTCCTGGGACGGCGACAGCTGGCAGCGGCAGGACCTGCCGGATGTCGGCAAGGGCGAGCTGAGCGGCATCGTGGCCCTGGCGGAGGACGACGTCTGGGCCGTCGGCGCGGCGTACGCCGCCGACGCGGATTCCCCGCAGACCCCGCTCGTACTCCACTGGGACGGGACCTCCTGGAAGAAGTCCGACGCGCCGGGAGCGGACGGGAAGACGACGTGGCTCGGCGGGGTCACCGCCCTGGCCCCCGACGACATCTGGGCGGTCGGCGGCAGCGCGAGTGCGGACTCCGACCGGCCCTACGCCCTGCACTGGGACGGCAAGACCTGGAAGTCCGCGCCGACTCCGGATGTGGCGGACGGCCGGCTTCGCACCGTCGGGCGCGCCGGTGACGGCTCGCTGTGGGCGACCGGCGGCAAGGGCGCGGTGTCCGTCGCCCTGCGGTGGAACAGTGAAGAAAAGCGCTGGGACGAAGCCGCCGCCCCGGAAGTCGTCGTCAGGAGTACGACGACGGTCCCGGGCAGCAACGCCCTCTGGACGGCCGGGATCGCGCGGCGCGGGGACCTGGTGCCCGAGATCGTCCGCTTCACGGGCTGACGACGGGACGGCGTCCTCCCCGGGCCCCGTCCACGGGATGCCGCCCGATACGCGGAGCCGGGGGCGGCCGGTCAGCCGGCCGCCCCCGCGGTCAGACCCCCTGGCATGCGGTGATGCTGCGCGAAATTGTTGATTATGCCCCCTATCAATGCTTGACCAGTCGTATCCTCCCAGGCTGCGGGTACCCGGCTCGTGGTTCCATGGGCACGAGAACCACGGAAGGGGGGAGACGGCATGGCGGCACCACCACAGGCCCGATGGAGCGCGCTCCTGGAGATGCTCACGCGCGACGGGCGGATCGAAGTCGAGGCCGCCGCGGCCGAGTTGAGTGTTTCCGCTGCCACCATCCGGCGCGATCTCGACGAGCTCGCCCGCCAGCAGATGGTCACCCGTACGCACGGCGGCGCCGTGATCAACGCGATCGCGTACGACCTTCCCCTGCGTTACAAGGCCGCGCGGCACGCCCCGGAGAAGGAGCGGATCGCCGACTACGTTCGGGATCGTCGGCAGGCCCAGGCAGAACGACGCCACGTACGAGCAGTACGCCAAGCCGATGTGGAACTCCTGGGCGCAGTTCTACGCCAAGGTCGACCAGGAGAAGCTGCTCGACTACGCCACCGACCTCCACGAAAACGGTCTCGACGATGGGCTTCTACTTCGGCATCTGGGTCACCCTCTGGGTCGACCTCGACTCCGGCAACTACCGGTACGCGGTCGACCACGACTACCTGCTGAAGGACGCCGCGGACAGCACCAAGCCGTGCGAGGTGGACCTGGTGGAACGGCACCGCCGGGATCATCGACCTGGCGAACCCGGACGCCAGAGCCTGGTACCAGCGCAACCTCGAGACCCTGATGGACACCTATGACATCGACGGGCTGAAATTCGACACCCGCATGATCGCCGAGTGAGGCACGCGCGCGGCGAACCGGCGAATCTGTCCCTTCGGGCATGCGTCTGGATAACGTGCCGCCATGGCAGCACGGACACCCGCTCCGGTGGTCATCGAGGGCTGGCACATCCGCCTCGAGCCCCTCGCCTTCCACCACGTTCCGGACCTCTTCGCGGCAGGCGGCGGGGACGACGAGGTGTGGCGCTGGCTGCCCGTGGTCTCACCGGGCTCCGAGTACGAGATGCGCATGATCGTGGAGCAGCGGCTGGCGCAGCAGGCCGCGGGCGACGCGATCCTCTTCGCGGCCGTCGACCGTCCGACGTACCGGGCGGTGGGCTGGATCGCGTACCTGGACATCTCCGTCGCCGACGAGCGCCTGGACATCGGATGGCACTGGCTGGGGCGCTCCCTCTGGAACACCCCGGCCCTCGCCGAAATGCACCTCCTGCTGCTGCACAACGCCTTCGACACGCTGCGTTTCGGCCGCGTGCAGTGGCAGATCGATCATGATGACGTGCGCTCGCGAGACGCCGTGATCGGGATCGGGGCGCGCAGTGAGGGGACGCTGCGCCGGCACGCCAGGCGGCCGGACGGCACATGGCGGGACACGCTGGTCTACGCGCTGCTGGCATCGGAGTGGCCCGCGGTGAAGGGGCGGGGGATCGCCTGACGCGGGTTGCGGCGGCCTCGGACAGCCGGGGTCCTGCCTGCTGACCTCGGTGCTCCGGTCCGGCTTGTTGTTCACCGCCGTTTGAGGGGTTCGACGCCGACGATTCGGCGCACGCGCAGGGGCTCGATCACCACGGTCACCCGCTGCTCCTCGGGCAGCAGCCACTCATACGGCGTGCCCAGGTGCTTGCGCGCGAGCCGGTCCATGTCGTGCTCCGCCCGCGGGCCCTGAACGAAGCGGGTGACGCGGCCGTGGATCTGGATGCGGTCGAAGGGGTCGGCGTGGTGGGAGAGACACACGCGCGGGTCGTGGCGGAGATTCCGTAATTTGACCCTGCCCACCGAGGTGTTGAACCAGGGGTGGTCCCCGTCCACATCGACCCACATGGGACTCACGTGCGGTGCCCCGTCGGGGCATGTGGTCGCCACGGACCAGACGACCGCCGCCGCCAGCCGCTCTCGTATGTCGTCGCCGAGCTCCTGCACTCCTGGCACCCCTCACGCTCGTTCCCTGGCCGTCACCGGCCGCCCGCACCATCCTGCCCCGGCTCCCTGCCCCGAATTCCCCTTCGGGGGTGCTCGCCGGGTCGGCTCTGGTGGGTGACGTGGAGGGGATCCGGTACCCAGCCCCAGGAGCCGCGATCGTGCACGGAACGGCGTCGGTCCTCATGCCGTGGCGATCCGAACTGCCCAAGCGGCGCCTGTCCCGGCAGACTCTCGTGGCTCTCAGTGCGGACGATGGCTGGCGGTTCACCGCACTGCACAACGGCCGCGTCCGGCCGGTCGGCATCCCGGCGCCGGACTTGGTGCCGTCCCGCATGTCGCAGGGGATGAGCCGGGTTGCCCGGCGGCTGGGCATCGGCGGGGTGTCTGCGGGTTCGCAGGGGACCGCGGGGGCGTGACTTGGGGGCAAGGGGAGGTGGGATGGGGTGGGGGTTGTCATGTGACGAGATGTCATCTGTGTGGCTGGGTGTGCGGACAAGGCGGGTGCGTGCGGGCATCCGTGGCGTCAATCGCCCCGGCCCGCCCGTCTCGCCCCGGGCTTGTGCGGGGCGGCCGCGGTGCAGCGTAGGCATCAGTCGGCGGGGTTGCGCCCGGCCGTCGGGCCGTCGGTCCGTCCGGCCGCTGGGCCGTCTGGCTGCTGGGTGATCGTGGCCCGCCCGATCCCGGTTGTTGCTGGTGGGTTTTGAAGTAGTTGGGGTTGCTGCCGTGGTGAGGATGGCGCTTGGGGCGTTCGTGGCGCGGGTGCTGACCGTGGTGCCCCCGGGGGGCGACCCGCGCGGGCGTCGGCTGGTCGCCTCTTGGCCGGCTGTGGGGGGCGATTTGTTGGTCGTCTGCTGGACATGTCGTGGGTCGAGTTTAGGCTGAATGCATGGCGTATCGGCTTTTTTCAGGGTATGCGGGGGGTGGGGCGTCGGCGGTTCCGCATGGTCCGGTGTTCGTGGATTCCTCGGGCCGTCGTGCGCGGCTGGTGCGTCGTGCCGGGTACGGGTTGGCGGGGCTGGCGGCGGCGTATCTGGCTGCTGTGGGTCTGAGTCTGGTGGGTGCAACGCCTTTCGCGCCGGGGGCGATTGTGCCGCTGCCGGGTGTGTTCGCTCCGCCCGCCGAGCCGGGAGCCGATGGCCCTGGTTTCCCCGGTGCCGGCGGCGGTGATGTTCCGGCTCCTTTGTTCCCTCCGGTTGTGCAGGGTCCTGGGGGCGCAATTCTGGTGGTGCCCGGCGGCCCTGGGCCGTTGGGCGGTTTCCTGCCTGGTGCCGGGACGGTCGCCGCCCCGGGGAGCCCGCTTGTTCCGGGGCTCGTTACTCCGCCTGGCGTGCCTGGTGCAGTTGTGCCGTTTGCGCCTGGGGGGTTGGCGGTGCCGGGCGTACCAGCGCCTGTCCTGAGTCCTGGGCCGCAGGAGCCGGCGTCCCCGGGGCAGGCGCCGGCCCCGGGTGACTCGCCACCCGCTCCTGCTCCGGCGCCGGATGGCGGGCAGACGCCTGCCGTCCCACCTCCTCCTGCGCCTGCGCCGGCCCCCGCCCCGCCGCCTGCCGCGCCTGCGCCTGAGCCGCCGCCTGCCCCGCCCGCTCCGCCGCCTGCGCCTGAGTCCCCGCCGGCCCCTGCGCCGCTGGTGCCGCCTGCTCCAGCCCCGGCTCCGGAGGTCCCGCCGACCTCGGACTCGGGTACGGTGCCGCCCACCACCCCGCCGGCGGTCGAGGCCCCCTGATGCACCAGGGGCGTCACCGGTCCCCCCACCGCCCAGCGCCCTCCCGTGCCGTGCGCGTACCTGGACCGGGGCGATCCCGGCGGGGGCGTCGTTTCCGGGTCGTCGTTCCGCTCGTCCTGCTGGCGTTTCTGGTGTCGGTTCTGCTGGTTCAGGGGCTGACGACCCGGGGTTTCGCGGGTGATCAGCAGCCACGCGCCGCGGGGCCGGCCGCTTCTGTGCCGCGGCATATCGCCGGTGGCGGTCCGGTTGTGGACACCACCCGGGGGCAGGTGCGCAGTTACCGAACTCCGGCGAGGACGGTGGTCCTTACCTTCGATGACGGTCCCGATGCCACGTGGACGCCTAGGGTGCGGGCGGTGCTGGATCGTTACCGTGTTCCCGGGACGTTCTTTGTGACGGGTCAGCAGGCGGCCCGTCATCCGGGTCTGGTGCGGGATCTGGTCCGCTCGGGCCACGAGATCGGCGTGCACACCTTTTCCCATCCGGACCTGACGGCGGTGTCGGCGGGTGAGACGGACCGGGAACTGGCCCTGACCCAGCTTGCCCTGGCCGGTGCGGCCGGTATCAACAGCTCCGTGTTGCGGATGCCGTATTCCTCCACGCCCGGCGCGCTGGATGACCGGTCATGGTCTGTGGCCCGGCGCCTGGGGGAGAGGGGCTATCTTCTGGCGTTCATCGATCGTGATACCCGGGACTGGGAGCGGCCGGGTGCCGGGCGGATCGTGGATGCCGCGCTGCCGCAGGCCCCGGGGCAGGGGGCCGTTCTGTTGCTGCACGACGCGGGGGGTGACAGGTCGCAGACCGTGAAGGCCCTGGACACCTTGATCCCCCAGCTCAAGGCGCAGGGCTACCGGTTCACCACCGTCGACGACATCGTCGGCGCGGGCGCCCTCACCCACCCCGTCGAGGGGGCTCGGCTGTGGCAGGGAAAGATCTTCGTGGCCGCCGTGGGCGTCTCGGCGACGGCCGTCTCGGTCGTCACCACACTGCTCCTGGTGGTCGGCTCGCTGATTCTGGGACGGTGCCTGCTGCTGCTCGTCCTGGCCCACCACCACGCCCACCGCCACCGCCGCCGCGGGCCGCCGGGCCCCGGCGACAACCGGCCCGTCACCGAACCCGTGAGTGTGGTGATCCCGGCCTTCAACGAGGAGTTGTGCATCGCCACGACCCTGCGTTCCCTGTCCGCCGGCCGTCACCCTGTCGAGATCATCGTCGTGGATGACGGTTCCACCGATGCCACCGCCGGTATCGCCGCTTCCTTGGGTATCGCTGGGCTGACCGTCATCCGGCAGCCCAACGGGGGCAAGCCGTCGGCTCTGAACACCGGTATCCGGGCCGCGTCCTGTGATCTGGTCGTGCTGATGGACGCCGATACCGTCTTCGACCCCTGGACGGTCCATCATCTCATCCAGCCGTTCGCCGATCCCCGGGTCGGCGCGGTGGCCGGCAATGCGAAGGTCGGCAACCGGGGGCGGCTGCTGGGGCGGTGGCAGCACATCGAGTACGTCATGGGTTTCAATCTCGACCGCCGGATGTATGACCTGCTGTACTGCCTGCCGACCATCCCGGGCGCCGTGGGGGCTTTCCGCGCCGCGGCTCTGCGCAGCTGCGGGATGATGAGTGCGGACACCCTCGCGGAGGACACCGACGTCACCATGGCTCTGCACCGGGCGGGTTGGGAGGTCGGCTACGCCCCGGACGCCCGGGCCTGGACCGAGGCTCCGGGTTCGTTGCGGGAGCTGTGGCGCCAGCGTTACCGGTGGAGCTACGGGACCATCCAGGCCGCGTGGAAACACCGCCGGGCTCTGATCGAGCCCGGCCATGCGGGCCATTTCGGCCGGGTGGGTCTGCCGCTGCTGGCGGTCTTCCAGATCATTACTCCGCTCCTGGCCCCGCTGATCGACATCCTGACTCTCTATGGCCTGGTGTTCCGCCATCCCCTGGGCACGATGGCCGCGTGGACGGCCGTGCTGGTGGTGCAGTTGCTCTGCGCCGGTTACGCCTTCCGCCTCGACGGCGAGAGGCTCCGGCCGCTGTGGGCACTTCCCCTCCAGCAGGTGGTCTACCGCCAGTTGATGTATCTGGTCCTTATTCAGGCCTGTCTCACTGCGGTTAAGGGTTACCGGTTGCCCTGGCAGCGGCTCAGGCGCACGGGAGAGGTCATGCTGCCTCCTCAGCCTTCCAGTCCCGAGCGGTGAACCTTCCCCCTCTCCGGGGCTGGATGGCCTCTCGCGTGAACGCTGTCCGTGGTCTGTGTCCGGCATTGCCTCATCCTTCACTGCTCCTGCTTCCCCCCTTTATGCCGATGTCCGGCATCCCCAGGAGCCGGTGCCGGTGTTCCCGGCAGGCAGCCCCTGGCAGGGGCGTTGGGCGGGAGCTGTTCGCCGGGCTGTGCAGGGGCCGGCGTGTTCGTGCGTGGGTCTGTGCCCGCGCGTTGTCGTGCGTGTGGTCTTGCGTCTGCCCCGGTTCCTGTCGCGCCGCTCGCTGCTCCGTAGGGGTTGTCAGGGGATGGGTGAACGTGTAAGGACGCCCTTGGGTTTGGGCGTGTTCCGTGTACGTCTCGTGTGTGTTTCCGCTAGTGTCGGGGTGGGAGGTGGTGTTTGCTCATGCCTGGGGAGCAGGAGAGCCTGTTTGCGGCGGTGGACGCTTTGCTGGAGAAGGCGGGCGGGATTCTGCCGCCGCCGGGGGAGCGGGAGCGGCTGCGTACGGCGGCGAGCCTGACGCAGGCTCAGGTGGCCAGGGCGCTGAAGGTGCGGCGGGAGACGGTGGCCGATTGGGAGGCGGGCCGTAAGGAGCCGCGGCCGCCGAAGCGTGCGGCCTATATCCGTCTTCTGGAGGGCCTTGCCGCGTTGTACCCGGTTCCCTCGGAGGAGGCCGGGACAGGGAGTGTGCCGGCTGTGGCGCCGGCCGCGCCGGAAGTTGCCGCCGGGCCGTTGGGCGTTGCCGGCGGGCCTGCTGCCGGTCCGCCGGCGCCGGCTGCGCCCGGGGCTGTTCCGGCTCCGGCGGCTACGAGTTCCCGGCCCGCGGCCGCAACCAGGAGCACGGCGAGGACGTCGACGGCGCGCCGTCCAGCGGCGAAGAAGGCCGCCGCGCCCGCTGTGGATCCGCGGTTCCCGAACGGCCCCCTCGCCGTGCTGGATGGGGACGGGGCCGCGTACTGCATCGGCGGCGTGGTGCTGGACTGTCCGGCGACGACCGTCCCGGCACTGGTGGAGTGGACACTCACGGAGTCCGGCATCGGCGCTGCGCGGCTGCACCGCAACGGCAAGGACGCCGACCCGCTGATCGTGCTGACCGAGTCCGCTGCCGAGGGGTTCGGCCTGCCCGCGCGGCTGGAGGGCCCGGAGGCGCGCCGGTCGCTGCGGCTGCCGGAGGACCACACGGTGGTCAAGCAGATCGCCCGCGCGACGTGGAAGCTCACGCAGCGCGGGTTCGGGCCGTGGGCGCGGATCTACCGCCCAGCACAGGGCGGGCAGCGCCAGTGCGTACAACTGGCGATCCTGTCCTGGGAGGCGCTCGACACCCGCGCCTGGGGCAACGCAGCCGAGCTGCACCCCGCGGAACTCGCCCGCATCCTGGGCGTCTACGCCACCCGCGTCATCACCCCGCGCGGCTCCACCGCCGTGTCGGGGCTGGAGCTGATGACGAGCTTGCGCCCGCCGACCCGCGCCGTACGCGACAACGCCTCCGGCACCTGGGTCTCCGGGCCGAACCCCGGCGCGCTGACGCAGCCGGTGGACCCGGCGCCGCCGGAGGCCCCCATCGAGCACCCCGTCGCCCAGGGCTGGTCCGGCGGATTCCTGGACGAGGAGGCGTACCAGTGGGTGCGCGATCCGAAGCTGCTGGAGGATGCCGAGTGCCTGCTGCCCTGGGCGGTCGGCATCGACATCAACACGGCCTTCCTCGCGGCCGCCGCCCGCCTGACGGTCGGCCTCGGCGAGCCCTTCCACGTGAAGGCGCCCGTGTTCGACAAGAAGCACCCGGGCTCCTGGTTCGTGGACCTCTCGCACATCGAGCTGGACCCACGCCTCCCGTCGCCGTTCACCCCGTCCGGGCAGCGGCCGGAGGGCCCGGCCTGGTACGCCACGCCGACCGTGGCGTACGCGGTGGAGCTCGGGGCCGACGTGCGGCCGCTCGAGGCGTATCTGCGCCACGAGACCGGTGCGTACCTGGACCCGTGGCACGACCGGCTCAAGGACGCATACGTGACGACGATGGCCGGCCTCGGTATCCCGGTCGGCAAGGACGTCGGCGAGGCCGTGTTCCTGGCCGCGATGGAGCACCACAAGGACGTCGACCCGGCCCTGGCGTGCGTGCTGTCCGCGATCAAGTCGACGATCAAGGGCGGCATCGGCAAACTCAGGGAGCGCCCGCAGGGCCGCCACTACCGCGACGGGGAGCGCTGGCCCGCGCTGGAGCGCCCGACCTGGCGGCCGGACATTCGGGCCGCGGTCATCTCCAAGGCGAGGGTGAACATGCACCGCAAGATGCTCAACACCGCCAAGGCGTCCGGCCTGTACCCCCTCGCCGTGCTGTCCGACTGCGTCGTCTACCCGTCGGCCGGCCCTTCGCCGCTGGACTTCCTTCCGCTCACCGACGACGGCAAGGTGCTTCCGGGCACGTTCCGCCTCGGCGCCGCCCCCGGCCTGGCCAAGCTGGAGGGGGTCCAGGAGATGGCGTGGGCGGTCGACCTGATGGAGCAGGGCTACAACCCGGCCCGCCACATCAAGGGTGGCGACGCCGTCATGGACGAAGGAGAGTAAGCCGTGACGGACATCCACGACGCCCTCCACCGCGCGGACCAGGAGGTTTTCACCCGTGAGCCCCCGAAGTCGACCCAGAAGCGGGTGGAGTTCCTGCTGGGGAAGCTGAAGACCACCAAGGCCGTGGCTGACCTGCTCGAGGTCACCCAGCGCTCCGTGGAGCGCTATCTCAAGGGTGAGCGGAGGAAGCCGCCGCGGGCCATCGCGGACCGGATCGATGCCGAGGTCCGCCGCCGCTGGCAGCCGCGGGTGCGGCAGCGCCGCCGCAAGCAGGCCGCCGCTGCCACCGGCATCACCATCGAGACCCGGGCCCGCTTCGGCTACACCGCGCCGATCGGCACCACCGACGACCCGCGGCTGCGACGGCTGACCGTGCACCTCCCGCCCGAGTACGCCAACCGCCTCTTCCAGGCCCAGCAGCAGGGCGCCAGCGACCAGCAGTTGCGCCAGATCGTCGCCGAAGGACTGCAAGAGATCTATTTCCAGGACAGCGGACGACGCGCCCAGGGCCTGGAAGTCGAGTTCACGGACGTCGACTACTTCGACGTGTCGTTCTGAGAAAGTCCGAGGCCTCCGGAAGTCCCGACCACATGTGATTGAGCACTTCAGCCGGCGAGTTAGCAGTTGATCCGGCGAGCTGAGCGTGTCGAGTCCAGGGTGTCGGCGAACTGACCGGCGCACGCGTTGATCTGGGGAACGTGGTGGCGGGCTTTGCCGTTCCGTCGGGGGCCAGAGAGGGGCGTGCCTCGCTGATCAGCGGCGAAGGGCTGCGTCGAGCTGGTAGTAGAGCGCGTCCAGCCGACTGCGACCAGGGCTGCGAACCGGCATGTGCCGCACCAGGTCGCGAACTGCCGGCGAGGCGTGCTCGATGGCCCATTCGGATCTCCTCGTCACCGATCCTGGCGTCATCGCCCGCCGCGAGCTCACGAGCGCGCGCCTCGTAAACCGCAGGCCCAAGGGCGTGCTTCGACTGGTGAGGGGTGGCCAAAGCTCAACTCGCCCGCTGGAATGGTCAGTCACACCTGTGGTCGGGTAGCCAGAGATCAGCGATGGTCTCCGGCTCCCCGACCGTCTTCGACCTGCACGGTTTCCGGAGCGTGCGGCGGCTCAGGCCCTCCAGGCGGGTTGCCAAGACCCGTTCCAGGGCGTGCCGTAGGCGTCGTGCGGCTTCTCCAGGCGGAAGTCCACGGTGACCGCATCCATCAGCGAGCGGGCCATCTGCGGCTCCTGGCGGCGCGGCGGTTCGGTGCGGCACGGCGACGTCCGCGGTGCCGCCCAGCTTTGAACCTCGGCACCACGCAAAGCTCGGGACAAGGCCTTTCGACCAGCGACCCGAGCTCCGTAAAGCGAGAAGGTCGCCAGGGTGGGCGAGCCGGAACGGTGCCGCGATCCAAGGCCCCTAGGATCGCCCGTATGGCTGTCTCGTCACAGATGGTGCCACTGGGTACGCCCGCACCGGACTTCGCGCTGCCCGATCTGGCAGGTCGGACGGTCCGCCGCGACGACTTCGCTGCTGCGCCTGGGCTGTTGGTCGCGTTCTTGTGCAACCACTGTCCTTACGTACGCCACGTCGAGGCCGGGCTGGGAAGGCTGCTCGCCCGCCACCCGGACCTGACGGTGGTGGGCGTGTGCGCCAACGACACGCACGCGTATCCGGATGACCGGCCCGAGCATCTGGCTGAGCAGGCCCGGCGGGCAGGCTGGAGTTTCCCGTACCTGGTGGACTCCGAGCAGACGGTCGCCCGGGCCTACCAGGCCGCTTGCACGCCGGATTTCTTCCTCTACGACACGCAGCGGCGGCTGGCCTACCGCGGCGCGATGGACGACTCCACGCCGGGGAGCGGCAAGCCGGTCACCGGTGAACTGCTCCAGGATGCGATCACTCACGTTCTGGCCGGTGAGCCGGTACCCGAGCCGCACCGGCCGAGCCTGGGCTGCTCCATCAAATGGCGGGATTGATCGCACCCCTCTCCCCGGGGGCTCTACGCCGGGCGGACCGCGCTGCGGTTCCGCACCACCCCGGCCGGGCCCTGAAGGAGTTCCTTGCCGAAGACGAGCAGGTTCCGCCGCGCGCCCCTCAGACGCGCGGCAGCTCCGCTGCCGACCCCGACTGGCAGCGGAGCTGCAGGAAGCCGACATCCGTCTTCTCGGGCTGATCAGCTACGCCGCAGACCCGCGGACATCGACCTGTCCGACCATCCCGACCCGGCCGAGGCGATCGCCGAACTCCACGACGCATCACAGCTGCAGACCAGGCGCGCCGTGCGGCAGGGGGTACATCCCCGCCGGTGACCGACAGTCGTACAGGTCTCGCGGATCGGCCGGGCCACGATACGGCAACCATCCGGGGCATGCTCCGTGCCGCAGGGAACACCCGGCGATGAGGCCTCGGTGCTCACCCGGGCGGGATTCTCCGGTCCCCAGCGCCGTGCCCTTCCCGGCGGACAGGCTCTGGAGCGCAGGGGTGACGACGTCGTCGCGTGGGTGTTCTCGATGTCGTTCTCGGCTCCGCGCCTGTTCGGCACGCGCCGCGACGACTTCGAGGCCGACCTGCGTCGACTACTGCGGGAGGTCTCCCCGTCGGGCCGGTTCTCCGAACGTCGGCCGAGCACCGAGGTCTTCGTCTGGTGGAAAGGCCCTGCCGAACCGGCACCGCTGCCAGCCGCGTGACCCTTCCGCGGAGGCCAACTCATGTGGGAATGACACCAGCCCGCATTTTCAGATCATCTGGCAGCCCTGCAGGTCAGAGCTTTGCTATCTGCCAACGGGAATGCGGTGGGACACATGTCAGGCGAGCGATGGTGAGGGAAGGGCCGCCGTCGTGACCAGCTTGCAGGGCCGGCCCTGGGGCTGCCGTGCGGTGCGCACCCCGCTCGCGGACCCTAGGCGGTTGCCGCAAACGCGTCGATGCCGGTGAGCTCGGCCGAGAGCGTCCACAGACGCGCGGCCTGCTCGGGATCGGACGCGTAATCGCGCACGCCGGCCGGCGCGTCATCGCCCGCGGCGGGCTCGGCGATGTCGCAGTCCTCGCAGTAGACGCCGCCCCTGTCCGCCAGCTGCGGGGAGGTCGCCGCCCATACCTGCGTTGCCGCGCCTTGCTCGGGCGTCTTGAACGTGGGGTCGACCAGGTTGCCGTCCGCGTCGATCCAGCCGGCGGCGACCATCTCCTCGTCGGAAAGGTGGCGCTGCAGCGGGGTGAGGATTTTGCCGGGATGCAGCGAGAACGCCCGCACTCCGGCGTCGCGTCCGAGTGCGTCGAGGTGCACGGCGAACAGTGCGTTGGCCGTTTTCGCCTGTGCGTAGGCCTGGACCTTGTCGTAGCCGTGCTCGAACTGCACGTCGTCCCATTGGATCCCCGCGCGGTGGTGGGCGGCGGAGGAAACGGCAACGACGCGGGCCCGGCCGCGCGAGATCGCCGGCCAGAGCCGGTTGACGAGCGCGTAGTGACCAAGATGGTTGATCGCGAACTGCGCCTCCCAGCCGGGGCCGACCCGCGTTTCCGGGCAGGCCATGATTGCGGCGTTGTTGATGACGACATCGACGCTGCGGCCCGAAGCGAGGAAGCGCTCGGCGAATCCCCGGACGCTCACCAGGTCGGCGAGGTCGAGCTCGTCGACCTCGACGTTGTCGATGCCGTTGACCGCTTCATGAGCGGTCGCTCGCCGCCGGGCGGGAACGACGACATGGGCGCCGGCACCGGCGAGCGCGCGTGTCGTCTCCAGACCGAGGCCTGAGTAGCCGCCGGTGACGATCGCGAGCTTTCCGGAGAGGTCGATCCCGCGCAGGACGTCGTCCGCGGTGCTTCGGGCTCCGAACCCCGATCCAATCTTGTGCTGAGGTGTGATCATGAACCGAACGCTACGCATTGGAGCGCGCTCTATGGCAAGGCAGCAGAGCCAACCACTCGGCAGAGCAGGCCTGATGTGATGCCGTACCCAATAGTGCGAACCCACGCCGATCTGCTGAGCGCTGTAGTTGGCGAAACGCGCCAACTACAGCCGCCGTCGAAGTCAACCTGTTCCGCCACACCTACAACACTCTGCGACCCCCACCAGGCCCTCGACGAACGCACACCACGTGCGGCTTACCTCGCCGTCGAACACTGCGGTTGCCGTGTGGCCTTTGGCGGACCCGCTACTTGACCGGGAGGTCCTGACATGACCAGTAAGTTCACCGAGCTTGCGATCGACTGTGCCGATCCCAACGGTCTCGCCCGGTTCTGGTGCTCGGTCCTTGACTACGAGGTGCAAGACGAAGGCGACGGAATCGTCACCATTGGCTCCCCTATGGTGCCTGAGGGCAAGAACCACCTTGGCCCAGTGTCACCGACGTTGACATTCGCGCACGTGCCCGAGGGCAAGACCGTCAAGAACAGGCTCCACATCGACGTCAACCCAACCGACAGGGAGCAAGACGAAGAGGTCCGTCGCCTGCTCGACCTAGGTGCTCGACACGCCGACGTCGGCCAAACCGGCGATGAGAGCTGGGTCTGTCTTGCCGACCCGGAGGGGAACGAGTTCTGCGTCCTTGCGGGCCGCCGCCCCTGATCGGAGGCCGCACACCGCGCCAGACCTACTTCCGGTCGCCTACCCACGCTCACGCGAACACGATGAGGAGCCCCTCCAAAGATGGAGGATCCCGACCCGAGCAAGATCAAACTCTGCCAACTTCTTGACTCATGACATGGGCGGGAGGTGCCGTCCATGGGCACAGGCCGGAAGCGTGCACTGCTGCATGTGCGCTGCCGCCCGGGCACGGAGGAGGCCCTCTACCGGATGCTGTTCGACCTGCTCCGGGAGACGACTCCGCTCGTACAGGCGCTGCCGGCCGCAGCCGCACTGGCCGACCTGGACCCGGCCCTCATCCAAACAGCACTGCTGGACATGGCCGTCGTCCTCGGCGAGCGGCTCCGCACCCGCCACCAGACCGCTCGCGCCCTGACCCTCACGCTGACCTTCGCCGACCGTTCGAACCTGGTCCGCTCCCGTGCCCTCCTCGAGGCCTCCGCCCGCACCGAGACCTCCGCCTCGCCGTCTACGCCTCCTTCGGCGCGCTCGGGCTGCAGCGCGCCGTGTCCGCGGCGTCACGCTCCGCGCTGAACGCATCATCCCGGCCGACACTGTGACCCAGCAGATCAGCTTGGACCGTGTACGCGAACTTCCCGACCATGCCCAGCGGCAAGTGGCCCCGGACCCTGGCCGACGACGCCGAGCGGTGCCGCTTGGTCCACCCTTCGTCCACGACGACTCCATCGAATCGTCGACCACGTCGTGGGTCTCCTCGTTCCCCTCTACGGCCAGTCCCTCACCAAGATCTCGCGCCTCGCCAGCCACGTCCTCCAGAAACAGGACGCCGATCACGACCGCTGACGAGCACCCCTCGGTCGCCACCGTCTACGGCCTCGTCGCCCAGGACGACGCGGCCGATGGCACGGCCTGAGCGCGCGAAATCGGCGTCGCATTCGGCCTGCGTCAACGGGGCAACGCTGATTCCGGGCCGGCGTGTGCGCGTGGCGGCCGAAGTCGGTAGCGGAGGAACAGGTACGAATCCCGTCGCCGCGTGCTGATCAGTTCCATCCACGCCGGCCGGTTCGGCAGCAGTTCGAGCCCTTCGATCAGCCCAGGTCGGGAGGTGTCGGTACGGCCGGCCAGCACCGGGGATGTCGTGAGGAACAGTTCGTCCAGCAGGTCCTCACCGAGCAGGTGACCGATGAGGTGCGGCCCGCCCTCGGTGAGCACCGCGGTGCGTCCGTGGGCGCGGAGGGCTGCGAGGACGTCGGCCATACGGAGGGTGGATCCTTCGACTGCGGTGAGTATCGTGCACGCTGCCGGCAGACGTCCGTCCAGTCGGCGGGCGCCGTCCACTGTGGTGGCCACGAGCGCGCCCGACTGCAGGGCTGGGTGCTCGGTGGGCACGTCGCCGCTCGCGGTGACCACGACCAGGTCCGGTTGGGTGGCGCGTCCCAGGCTGCGCCGTAGCTCGGCGAAGTCGGGGGCTGCTTGCGGACAGACGTGGTCGGGCGTCCATCGGTGGCCGGGCGTGGCCCGGAGCGTGCCCGCTCCGATGAGTACGGCGTCGGCGCAGGCGCGCAGCAGTCCCATGACGAAGCGGTCCGCCGGTTCGCGCCCGCTGATCGCCGAGCCGGAGGACGGGTATTCGGGGCCGAGGGCGACGACTCCGTCGATCGAGGTGACGAAGTTCGCGTAGACGCACGGCGGGGTAAAGCCCAGATCGCCGCCGTAGGCCGTGGCGAGCGCCGGGGGCAGACCGAAGCGGGGCTGCCCGGCCTCCTCGTACAGCAGCTCCAGGGGCTCCAACGAGCCTGGCGGTGTTCCGCCGGCGGGGTGCGTGGCGGTGTGCTCAGCCATGTCCGGCCAGGCCCCGTTGGCCGCACAGCGTGAAGAATTCGGCACGCAGTTGCGGATCCTCGTCGTAGGTACCCCGCCAGTGGGTGGTACGGGTACTGGACTCGATCTCCCGTACCCCGCGCATCTGCGTGCACAGATGTACCGCTTCCAAGTGGACCGCGACGCCGTGTGGCTGCAGGAGCTGCTGCAACGATTCGGCGAGCTGGCGGCCGATGCGCTCCTGCATCGAGAACCGGCGGGCGAACAGCCGCACCAGTCTGGTCAGCTTGGACAGTCCGAGGATGTGTTCGTGGGCGATGTAGCCGATGTACGCCTTGCCGAAGAAGGGCAGGCTGTGGTGCTCGCACAGGGAGAAGAACGGGATCGGCCCTTCGACGATCTGGCTGATCCGGCAGTCCGAACCGCCGTGGCATTCGGTCTCGAAGGCGGTGACCAGCTTCTCGTCGCCTTCGTACCCGCTGGTGGCGTCGAAGAGGGCGCGGAGGAAGCGGCGGGGGGTGTCGGCCGTGGCCGCTGACCCGACGGCCAGGCCCAGCGCCCCGAAGATCTCCTTCAGGTAGACCTCGAACCGCTGCCACTCTTCGGGGGTGATCTGCCGCGGAGACACGGCCGCCCACTCAACCTCGTCCGTGAGGGGCACCAGCCGTTCGCCGACCAGCCCTACGACGGGCGGAGGACCGTTCATGTGCGTGGATTGATCGTTCATATGCAGCCTCAAGACGGGACGAATGTCTCGCTGGAGTTGGCCGCTTCCATTATCGACCGATCTCTGCGTGACCGCTGAGCGAGTTCACGACGCCTCCCGCGGCAGCGCACTGAGGTGCCGTGTCCGTCGGCGCCGTCGCGCTACCCGTCGCGTGTGCACCTACCGACGCTGCGGTTGTGCATCTTCCGTGTCCGTTTCGCAAAGGCCTCCCGTGGGTCCGCCGGCGAGAGTGGAGCTCAGCTGACCCACGCTGTCAGCCCCGGAGCAGCTCGGCGAGCACCTCCGCCTCGCTGATCTCGGGATGCTTGGTTGCGGTGAGGAGTGTCAGGGTCCGGTCCCTGGCGAGGTCGCGCAGGTGCGCCAGTGCGTCTGCGTGCTGCGGATCTTTGAGCTCGGTCCGGTAACGGCGGCTGAATTCCGCGAAACGCTCGGGGTCGTGGCTGTACCACTTGCGCAGCTCCGTGGACGGTGCGACCTGCTTGCACCACTCGTCGAGGTGGGCCTTCTCCTTGGTCATTCCCCGGGGCCAGACCCGGTCGACCAGCACTCTGGCGCCGTCGGCCTGCGCCGGAGCCTCGTAGACCCTGCGGACGTGCACCGACCTCTTGCGTGCCATGGAGGGGCCTCCTCGTAAGCTGAGTACTCCGCTTCTTCGACAACACGTAGTAACGAGAGATGATCTCGAGCCGCGCCACTTGTCGTCAGGCAGGTTCGTCTGCTCACGCCGGGGCCTGTCCGGCACCGGCCATGTAGGACCCGATCCGGACGGTGTGACCGTCACCTGAGCGGACGCCCTTCCGGTATCACCCGACCCGGTCGGGGTGGTCGAGAAGGTCAGTCAGGGGCACGTCGGTGTCGGCGAGCTTCTTGGCGTCCACCGCTCGGCCGGAGGTCACCAGGGCGCTGATGGGGTCGGTGACGTCCCAGACGTTGACATTCATCCCGGCCAGTACCCGGCCGTCGGCGAGCCAGAACGCGATGAATTCACCTGTGCTGGTCCTGCCGCGGAAAACCACCTGGTCGTAGGCGCCAGGTTCGACATAGCCGGTGTACTCCATGCCCAGGTCGTACTGGTCGGTGAAGAAGTACGGCACGCGGTCGTAGGCCACGTCCTGGCCGAGCATGGCCTTGGCCGCGACCTGCGGTTGGTGCAGGGCGTTGGCCCAGTGTTCGACGCGGATGTGTTTGCCGAGCAGAGGATGGAAGGCGTTGGCGACGTCGCCGGCAGCGTAAATGTCCAGGTGAGAGGAGCGCAGGTGAGCGTCCACGCGGATGCCGTTGTCGACGTCGAGGCCGGCGGCTGTGGCCAGTTGGCTGTTGGGGGTGATCCCGACGCCGGCGATGACCGCGTCGGCGTCGATGCGGCTGCCGTCGGCCAGCAGCACGCCGCTCGCGTGTCCGCCGGTGCCGGTGATCCCGGCGACCTGGACACCGAAGCGCAGGTCGACCCCCTGGTCGGTGTGCAGGTCGGCGAAGATCTGGGCGGCCTCGCGGCCCAGCACCCGTAGCAACGGCAATTCTGACCTCTCCAGCATGGTCACCTCGACACCGCCGGCGCGGGCGGCGGCAGCGGTCTCCAGGCCGATCCAGCCCGCGCCGATGACCGCGATACGGGATGCGGACCCGAAGGTCTCCTTCATGCGGTTGCTGTCTTCGAGTCGGCGCAGGTAGAGCACGCCGTCGAGGTCGGCGCCAGGCACCGGAAGGCGGCGCGGCGAGGAACCGGTGGTCAGCAGCAGCTTTGAGTAGCCCAGGCGGCTGCCGTCCGCGAGGGTCACTTCGTGGGCGGCTGGGTCAAGGGCAGTGACCGTGGCGCCGAGGCGCAGGTCGACATCGTGCTCGGCGTACCACTGGGGCGGGTGGACGTAGATCTCCTCCTGCTCGGCCTTGCCCAGCAGATATCCCTTCGAGAGCGGCGGCCGCTCGTAGGGGCGCTCGTTCTCCTCGCCGACCAGGACGATCCGGCCCTCGAAGCCCTGCTCGCGCAGGGTCTGCGCGGCCTTCGCCCCCGCCAGGCTCGCTCCGACGATCAGGTGCGTCGTGTCCGAAGCCATAGTCAGCTCCTGTACGGTCCTGCGGGCTGTGCGTGCAGGGTGGCGGACAGTTGTTCGCGGAGCTGGTCCCAGCTCGCGTCGAACGCGGCCACGCCGTCGTCCTCGAGCTTTTGCACCACGTCGTCGTAGTCGATGCCGAGGGCCTGCAGCCGGTTCAGTACTTGTTGCGCTTCGGCGTAGTGGCCGCGCACCGAGTCGGTGGGCACCTGAGCGTGGTCGGCGACTGCACGAAGGGTGGCCTCGGGCATGGTGTTGACCACACCGGGCGCGACGAGGTCGACCACGTACCGGGTGTCGGGGTAGGCCGGGTCCTTGGTCGAGGTCGATGCCCACAGCGGCCGCTGCGGGCGGGCACCGGCATCGCGCAACGCCTCCCAGCGCGGCGAGGAAAACACCTGCTCGTAGTGCTGATAGGCGAGCCGGGCATTGGCGACCGCGGCTCGGCCGCGCAGCTCGGCAGCCTCCGCCGTGCCGATCTTGCCCAGTCGCGCGTCGACCTCGGCGTCGAGGCGGGAGACGAAGAACGACGCCACCGACCCGAGCGAAGAGAGGTCATGCCCGGCCTGCCGGGCGCGTTCCATCCCGTCGAGGAAGGCATCCATGACCGCGTCGTAGCGGGACAGAGAGAAGATCAACGTGACGTTGATGCTGATCCCCTCGGCCAGGCACGCGGCGATCGACGGCAGCCCTTGACGGGCGGCCGGAATCTTGATGAACAGATTCGACCGGTCGACCAGCCACCACAGGGCCCGTGCCTCGGCGATGGTCGCCCCGGTGTCGTGGGCGAGGCGCGGGTCGACCTCGATCGAAACCCGCCCGTCCACCCCATCCGTGGCGTCGTAGACCGGCCGCAGCACGTCACAGGCGGTGCGGACGTCGAACGTGGTCAGCGCCCGCAGCGCCTCCCCGACCTCGACTCCCCGGACGGACAAGTCGCGCAGCTGCGCGTCGTAGGCGTCGCCCGCTGTGATGGCCTTGGCGAAGATGGTGGGGTTGGTGGTCACTCCCACCACGTGGTTGTCGGCGACCAGCTCGGCGAGACTGCCCGATACCAGCCGTTCCCGGCTCAGATCGTCGAGCCATACCGAAACCCCGCAGGCACTGAGCGCAGTCAATGGGTCGCTCACAGCCTCCTCCTTCCCGCTTCGCGGGGCGGAGCGGGAACCGCCGGTCACGTTCCTGGGGATCCCGCCTGGGAAGGTGCACGCCGACGTTGAGGATGCCCACCAGCGCCGAGGTCACATGCCGGGCCGCTATCTCGGAGCCCTCCGCGGGGGCACTGGGTCCCTCCGCCGCACGAGAGCGATCAACTTCAGCCTGCTGGGCATGGGCCCATTTGGCAAACGCAGGCAGAGATGCTCTCTACGGGCACACGCGCCTGCCCACCGACAACGACTCCGGGCCGGCGTCGGGTGCTGCTGGTGCGCTGGACGCTGCGGCGACCTTTGCCGCCCATTGCTGTTCCACCGCGCCCCGCCCAGCGGGTGATCTCCGCCGTCCATGAAATAAGCGCCTCGGCCGTGGCACGGAACTGTCGCGTCTACGCGAGACGGACACCGCGGACCTATGCCACCACCATCAGGTCTGATATTGCCGGTCCCAGGCTCGACTACTCGGCCTGCCTGCCTCAGCGGAGCACCTGGTTTTGTACGTGGGAGCTGACGCCACTTGTCACTCAGAGCGGCGAAGGCCCGGTTTCGCCGGAGGGCGATGGATCTGTGTTCTGGCAACGCCCGGGCCTTGCGGTGGGAGCCTGGGGTGCTCTGCGGGATGAGGGTGCGATGGCGCCACCGAAGTCCAAGGTCGATCTGTACGCGGCGATCCGCCGTGGTGCCTGGGCGGGGATGTCCTACCGCTGCGTGGCGCGTGCAGTCCGCTCCGCGCCCACACGGGCACCCCATGCCGCGGCGACACCCCCAACGGCGGCGCCCATCAGACCGAAGACTCCGGTTGCTACAGCCGCTATCCCCTGATCCACAGGTGGATGGTGACCTGAGTCGACCGGATCTTCAGGGTGTTACTGACCAGCGGAAGAACGTGTCGCCGCGGCATGGGGCGCATCCCTAGCCCGGTCGCGTCCACCGAACCCGGGGAGCGCCGGTGTGCCACGGTCTGCTCATGACTCAGGGCACCACCGGCTCGCCAGCACGAGCCCGAACGACCAGCACGCCGGTCAAGCCACTGGACCTCCCGATCCGGGTTCCGCTGATCCACGGCGAGACGAACGCCTCCTACCTCAGCCGCACCGCGGCCGCCAACGGCATGGAGCTGCCACACCTGCTGAAGGTGCTGCACCACGGACGCCTGCCGGCAGCGGCCACCACCCGCGTACGGCCGAACCTCCAGGAGGTGCTCGTCAGCGAAGAAGCCGCGACCCGTCTGGCCACGCTGGTGGAACGGGACGAACACCAGCTGCGCCGTGCGCTGCCCAACCTCCGCCCCGACCGGATGCCGACCGTCTCCCGCGCCGCGGTGCGCATCACGGTGTGGCCCGAAGAGCCCGGCGCCGGGCCGCTGAAGGCCTGCCCGCTGTGTCGCGAGGAGGGCGCGTGGCTGGTCGCAGCGGGGCACCGGTGGCGGCCGTGCAGCTGCGGACGGCGCTGGCAGTGCGGGGATGGCGGCGGCTACCTCATCGACACCACGCCTGTCCCCGATCTCGGGCGCGCTCTGCAGCAGCACCGGGCCTTCGATCACCGGCTGGGGCCGGCGGGGGATGCCCTGGTGGCCGACGCTCATCAGGTGATGCTGTGGTGGTGGGCGTCCAAGCAGGTCGCCCGAGAGCTGTGGCGGGCGCGGGAGGACGCCCTTGGCGTCGGCCCCAGATTGCGTCGCCACCAGGCCGCCCCGGCCGTGGTTTACCCCGAAGCGGTGGTAATGGCCGAGGCAATGGACGCGTGGGAGCAGCTGCGCGGCAGCAAGCAGGCTTCCGCAGGGCCTGGTTGTCCGGCCTCGCCGACCGGTTCGGCGAACCTGGCATCGTGGACGGCCGGGAGAGCGAGCCGCTGCGGTACTGGCTCGAGCTGCATCCGCACCAGCCCGACCGCAAGGCCGCGGGGCGCAGGAAGGAAGAGCGGCGCTGGAGTTGGCTCCCAAACCTTCACCAACGGCCATGCGACCGCGGCCTGTTCCGGGCGAATTCCTGCCTGCGCTGGGTGTTCGGCAAGCATCTGTCCTCGATCTCCGAGGTCTGCCCCTATTGCAACGGTCGTGCTCTGAGCTGTCGCTGGGTGCCCTCTGCAGACTGCCCCGCACGCATCCAGCAGGAGCAGAAATAGTCGATGTCGTGATCGAGACGGAACCCCTCCGGGCACCTGGCGGACGAATGCGCTCACTACGCCGAGCCTCAGCAGCGCGGCCGCGGGGGAAGCCGGACTGGCGGACGCGATCCTCACGTTTGCCCAAGCACTGGAGCGCTGGATGGCATGTGTCGGAGCACCGGGAGGCAAGGAGCTCCGCCCTTCCTCCTCGCGTCTCCCCGGCGTGCGTAGGCCCGTTGTTCCGGTTCGGAACTACCGGGGAACTGACCAGGCACGACGCGTACGCCGTGGCCGTGTGCTGGCAGGAGAACGAGGCGGCGGCGCGGGGCGGGCCCCGGATCAGTGCGGCCAAGGCATCCTCGTGGCGCTACGCGCTGGGCACCAGGCCCCACCCCCGGGGAGCCGGTGGATGACCTGATGCTCACCTTTGGCCTGTTGGATCTACGCAACTCGATCTGCGGGAGTCGGCAAGCCGGTCCAGACGTACCGTCACGGCGCCGGACACCCCGGAGAAGGCGGAGAGCGTCGAGGGCGCCTTCCCGACTGGCTGGCGTGCAGGGCGTGGTGGAGTCCTGGTGCTCCCGGGGCGGGGAGGATCAGGACGGTGGCTGCAGAGGGGGAAGTCACCCCCGCGTGTTGGCAAATCCTCTGTCGTATCTTTCAGCCCACGGGCTGCTACGCGGGCTCCACATCCTTGGAAAGGGGAACCTGTCCGGTGTTGTCGACGTGCCGGGCCGCGACCCAGACGGGCTCGTCCCGCAGCAGGTACCAGATGCTGTTGCCGTCGATGACCTGGGCATGGACCTTGCTCTTCAGGCCGATTTCAGCGCCGTGGCTGACTGTTCCGGTGATGGCCGAATCGGTGCTGGGGTACTTGCGCAGGTTGACGCCAATGCTGCTGACGACAGTGCCGAAAGGCTGCTGCGGGCTGGGCATCGCTTCCTCCAGGTCATGGCCGGTGCTGCTGTGATCGCCTCGCCCGGCACTCGGGTGTGCTGACCGCAGACTAGGTCGTCGGAACGTGGAAGGGCTGGAAGCTGGCGGGGTGCGTTGCCGCTCAGGCGCGGATATGCGGATCTCCCACCAAGAGGGCTGCCTTATTCGCTGCCACCTGGAGGCTCGGCACCCCAGTAGGCTGAAGCTCTTAGGACAGATTGATGCGGTCTGCCGGGTCGATGAAGATGAGAACGTGAGCGACAGCCATGGCGGCCATCTCGCCAGCGCCTTCTTGGCGGTGGCCTCCTTCGCCGGCGCAGCCTTCTTCGCCGTGACCTTCTTCCCGGCCGTCTTCTTCGTCACCGCCTTCTTGACCGCCACGGCCTGGAGGCTGCCCTTGGGCGCCTTCTTGACACGACCTCGCCGCCCCGCGGCAGCTTCTTCGAGCCGCTGACCAGGTCCTTGAAGCCCTGACGGTCGCGGAAGCGGGGCACCGAGGTCTTCTTGATTCGTCGGCATCGCCACGAGCCTCATCTGCTACCGCCGCGTCAGCCGCTGAGACTGCCTGACCCTGGGCTTGAGGCCGTAGGCAGAGTCAGTCCGCAATCCCGACAGGAGGTGTCCGGTATCCAGGGTTAGCTGAGGAGCACGACCTTCAGCTGGGCAGATTTCCAGGCGGCGGAGCCCGCCTTCGTCAAGACCATGCAGGAAAGGTTCCAGGCGTACCGACACCATGTGCTCGCCACGCTGCGGAAGGACGGTTCCCCGCGTGTGACGGGCCTCGAGGCGGACTTCCGGTTCGGCCACATGTGGCTCGGCATGATGCCGAACTCCCGAAAGGCTCACGATCTTCGCCGTGATCAACGCTTCGCGCTCCATGCCAACCCTGGGGCGGGTACCGCTGCCGACGGCAGCGACGCGCGCCTGTGCGGAACCGCCATCGAGGTAACCGATCCCCTCACGATCGCGCGCTACGCCGACGAGGTCGCGCCGCCCGAACCGTTCCATCTGTTCAAGGCGCAGCTCACCGAAGCCGTCCTGACCTGGGTAGAGGGCAGCGACCTTGTCGTGCGGGTATGGCACCCCGGCTGCCCCGTCAGAACGTTGCGCCGCGGCAACGACGCCAGCCCACCGCGCGAGGACAGGTAGGCACGGGCAAGCATTAACGCCCCAGCGGCGGCTCTGCGGCCTATGCCCAGGCCGCCGCTGGCTCCCCAGCCTCAAGAAGATCGCCAGCCCTACCTTCGATCGACCAACTGAGTCGATCTCTTAGTTCACTGTCCTGCTCGGAATTCCTGGCGACACTATGGATGGCGGCTCGGGTGGCCGACGTGAAGCTAGAGGCGAGCCGATCATCCCTCGGGCCGCGCGGAATCGGTGAGACGCTCCTGCAGCCTGGTATGGCGGAACTGGTAGGCCGGGCCCGCCGCCCGCAGCAGGTTGCGGCGCCGGGCGTTCTCCAGGAAGGACATCAGACGCACCGGGGTGCCCTCCCCTGACGGAGAGCTGGACGGCGGTGAGGGCAGCGGCAACGCCCAGGTTGCCGACCGGGCCGGAGAAGAGGCATGCCCACAGCCCCGCAGCGCACTGACCAAGACGCCGTTCCTGAGGCCGTACTCGTAGGCCGCGAGTGAGCCGAAGAACAGTGCGACTGCGACTCCCGTCAGGAGTCCGAGGACCAGCCTCAGCCTGATGTGGTGCCGCCACACGTCCCGGGGGCCGACCGACCGGGTCTCCGCCACGGGGCGTCGGCTGGGGCGGTCCCTGAGTTCGTCGTACTGGGGTCCTGATCCATTGCCGAGGAAGGTCCCGGCTACCAGCTTGTAGCCGCGGCCGCTCACCATCGTCGCGCCGAATCCGAGCGGAAGCGCGGAGAGCTAGCCCGTACATCGCGTGGTACGAAAGCCGGACTGCGGTCATGGCGGTAACCGGGACGATGCGCCCTGCGCGGGGCAGATAGGGGCTGGTGACCCGCTCTCCCAGACGCCATGCCAGCAGTGCGGGAAGGACGACGACGATGACCTCCTCGCTGAAGCCCGCGGTGGCTGCGGCAACGAGATCGGCGAAGAGGCTGGAGCGGTCGGAGGAGTCCGAGTGGTCGGTCAGAGCGGCCACCTGATTTCCCATCACCTTCCATGCGAGGGCGAGGAGCAGGTTCGGTCCCGGCTGCGGGCGTACGTGTGGCAGAACAGCCGCTCCGTGCTGCACGGCGCGTCCGGCCGCAGCCAGTTGCTGACGTCCACGGTCAGCACGAGCCGCCCGTCGGCTGCCTTGGGCTGGGGCAGTGTGGCCAGCGTCCGCCGCAGCCGCTCGGTATCGAGGCGGCCGCGGTTGAGGACGCCGTACAGGGCGCCGTGCCCGCGGTGGTGTCGGCCAGCAGCGTCAGCTCCACCGGTGTTCTCACCGGCCCGTCCGCGTACAGCAACGCGTCGGTGAGCTCGAACAGTTCGTCACGCCGGGCGGTCAGACACCCGTAGAAGTTGTCCCGGAATTGTGACGCCACAACGAACGGCTCCGGCTGGGCATGCATCGTGATGCAGCAGACTCATTCCCCCACGGCCTTCGTGCTGGTCAAGTGCCTCTTTGGTCGGAGCGCAGGATCAGGCGAAGGCCGTGTTCACGTCTGGGGAATCCCCTTTCGGGTGATCATGTTCGAGGTCGGCACGACTGAGGGTTTCACGTTGGCCCTACCGTCTGATCTGTCGGCATCGCCCCCTGGTCCGGATACTGGGGGCATGGGATTCGCCGTCTTCATGACCTTGCCCGGGCTGGTCATCCTGCTGACCGCCGTGGCCTTCGCAGATCAGCTGCTTCTCCGTGCCGGGCGGGCCGGACTGCTGCCGTGGCGGAACAGCGTCCGGCAGGGCCAGATATCGGCGACCGGGTTTGAGCAGCTCCATGCGAGCCTTTCGCCCGGGAAGCAGAACGAACTCAAGGAGCGTCAGTCGGCTTTGCTGATGCGGGACGACGAGGAGGACGGGGCGCCGCCGAACCGGACAACGGTAAACCTGGAGGAAGGGACCGCGGTCGTCCGGATGCCGCAGGCCGACCAGTAAAAGGCCACCCGTCACAGTCAGACCTTAAAGAACAAGCTCAGGAGTTCAGACACAGGCTCTCAGCTTGTCGTTTAACGAGATAGGCCTGGGTTGCTGTGTAGTCCGGCGGTACGTCCAGGGTCCTGGTGGGTGTGGGAGTGGCTGGAGCGGCCACCGCGCTGGTGGCTCTGCGTCAGGATGAAGCCGTGAAGGACATCACTGTCCGCCCCGCCCAGCCCAACGAGTTAGCCGCTGTCGCCGAGCTGCGCTGGCGTTGGGTGCAAGAGATCTACGGAACGCCCGAGACTGCGCTGGATGAGTTCGTGCCCCGATTCGTGGCATGGGCCCGGGAGAACGAGTCCTCGCATCGGTGCATGGTGATGGTCCGCGGTGATGTGGTCATCGGCATGGCGTGGATCTGAGCCTTGAGCGGGTGACAGTGCATTCCAGTGACCGGGCGGTTCCGGCATACTCCCGTCACGGGTTCGAAGCCTCACCGCGTCTGCTCCAGTTCGAGGTTGGGCAGGACGACGCGGAGTGAGTCCTCTGCAAGCCGATGTCCGGAACGAGTCACTGGCCGCGTTGTCGCAGTTCCGGGCGGACTTCTACGCGTGCCTCACGGCCGCCCGGACGCGCTGTTCGAGCTGACGGACGCGCTCCTGTGCACGGAGGGCCCGGTCAAGACGCTGGTGGACCTCGCGCTCGCGCCGGAACACCGCCGGGGCATGGAGCCCTGTATGGCGGTCTCAACCAGGGGCGGATCGACATCTCCAGGCTGCGTCGTGCGCTTGCCGGGATGCCGTTGCCCCGGGTGGCGGACGATCGGATCGTGCTGGCCGCGGACGTCTCGTCATGGCTGCGGCCGGACGCCAACACGTGTCCTGAGCGGGCCTTCTGCCGTACCTTCGGCCGGGGCGAGGGCAAGCACCAGATGGTGCCCGGCTGGCCGTACTCGATCGTGGCCGCGTTGGAGACCGGCCGAACGTCCTCGACTGCGGCACTGGACGCAGTCCGCCTGGAGCCCGGCGCGGACGTCGCCGCGGTGGCCACGGTCCAGATCCGTGAGGTCGTCGAGCGGCTCGTCGCCGCCGGCCAGAGGAAGCCAGGCGACCCGGAGATCCTGGTCGTGCTGGACGCCGGATACGACGCACCCCGCATCGCCCACCTGCTGAACGACCTGCCCGTCGAGATCCTCGGCCGGCTCCGCTCCGACCGCGTCATGCGCCGGCCAACACCGCCGCGGGTCTACGAGCCCACCGACCACCCAAGCACGGCGGAGAGTTCATCTTCGGCGACCCCGTCACCTGGACACCGAGCAGGCCGCGACCGTCACCGACCCCGCCTGTATGGGAAGACGACCGCGTAGGCGTGGGACCGGCTGCACCCCCGACTGACCCGGCGGGCGGCCTGGATCGACCACGACGGACCGCCGCCCAAAAGCCAGTCTGGCTGTGGTGGTCGGGCACGCCGCCACCGCGGAGGACCTAGACCGCTGCTGGCGGTCCTTCCTCCGCCGCTTCGACCTGGAGCACGCGTTCCGCCTGTTCAAGCAGACGCTCGGGTTGACCAAGCCCCGGCTTCGTAGCTCGGAGGCGGCCGACCGGTGGACGTGGCTGGTGATCGCCGCCTATGCCCAGCTTCGCCTCGCCCGCCCGCTGGCCACCGATCTCCGGCGCTCCTGGGAGAAGCCAGCTCCGCCGGACAGACTCACACCCGCCCGCGTCCGCAGGGGGTTGAGAAACCTGTACACGAAGACCGGCTCTCAGCCGGTGCACCGAAACCGTCCCGGCCCGGCCTCGGCCGCCCGCCGGGCTCGAAGAACCACCGCCCAGCCACCTGCCATGACGTGGGCAGAGTCCCCGCTACCGGCGAGGCATTCAGCCGGCCTGCCCACCACAAGGTGGGCACGAAACCGCGTCGAACCGGATAACGACAAGCTCAGGCGTACCTGGACCATGGCCGGCATCGAAGGCGCCATATGCGAGGACTTGGCGGGCAGTCACCGGACCGCCGCTCGCTTCCCTTCGGGCGAAGGGCGACGGGCCTGCAGCTTCAAGGGATGAGGACCAGCTTCCCCTTGGTGCGGCGGCTGAGCAGGTCCTCGTGTGCGTCGCGAGCGCGCCCGAGATCGTACTCGGCGCCGACCAGGGGCCGCAGGCGTCGCCGCGCCGTGAGGTCGAGCAGTTCCTCGAGCGCCGGACCACCGGCCCCGTTCTGGGCCATGAGCGGGATGAGCCAGAAGCCGGCGACGGTGATGCTGTCCACCGCGAGCCGGCTGGGGACAATGGCAGAGGCGCCCTGCCGGGAGGAACCGCCGTACGTGACAAGCCGCCCGAGGTATCCGAGTGCGTCCAGGGCGGAGTCGAAGACGGGGCCACCGATGGCGTCCAGGATGATGTCGACCGGGTGTCCGTGATTGGAGTCGAGGACGCGCTCCTTGTAGCCCTCCGCGTCGCCGTCGATCGCCGCGTCCGCGCCGAGTTCGAGGGCGAAGGCGCGCTTCTCGTCGGACGACGCCGTGGCGATGACGCGTCCGGCCCCGAACTCCCGGGCCAGTTGGACGGCGAGGCTGCCCGTTCCGCCCGCGGCAGCATGGACCACGACGCTCTCGCCGGGCCGTATCCGGGCGACCGAGCGCAGCAGATGCCATGCTGTCAGCCCCTGTACGAGCAAAGCCAGCGCCTGGCCCGCGCTCACCCCCTCCGGTAACGCGACCAGGTCGCGGTCGGCGACGGCCGTCTTCGCGGCGTAGCCTCCTTGCAGAACATAGCCGAGGACCCGCCGGCCGTCCGCGGTTCGGCCGACGACCTCCAGCCCGGGGATGCGCGGTAGCGGTCTCTTCGGTGCATATGGACCGTCGGTGTGCTCGCCGGCGATCTGCTTGATGTCACCGAAGTTGACGCCCGCGGCCTCCACCTCGACGAGGGTCTCGCCCGGACTCGCCACCGGGTCCGGCACATCGACCTCCGTCAGAACTTCCGGACCACCGAACCGCTCGAACCGCATCGCACGCATGAACACCCCTCCCGAGACTGATCGTTACTCCCCGCCAAACTACGCAGGCCTCGGCGATCACCGCGGGCATTTCACTGCGTGGAACGCCGACGACACGTTCGCTGACGAGTCCGCCGTCACCGCGCGAGGCGCCAGTCTCCTCGCCCGCTGCATTCGGATCGCTGGCATCTTCGCAGCGGCCCGCCTCAGTGATCCGTATGAAACGACACCCCCTAGCGGCTACCGAGCCCTGTCGATCACTCCATGCGCGTCGGTACAGCCGCTTCGGGCTCGTCCGGCACGGGCCCCGCCTCCGCCGCAGTCCGAGCGGTCGCAGTCCCGGAAGGCTCGCTTCCCCCCGCGTCCGGCTTCGCCATGGCTCCCTGCCCCCGCTCGATCATGCCCAGCGCCACCCCGACGATGATGATCACGCCTCCCGTCACCTGGGCGAGCCGGATCGACTCCCCGTTGATCACGACGGCGCCGATGACGCCGAAGACCGGGACCAGGTTGAGGATGTTGACCGCGACGCTCGACGCCATCCTGCGCAGGCCGTAGTTGTAGAGCAGGAAGCCGCCGACCGAGCACGCAACGGCCAGGTAGACCAGCAGCGATGAGGCGGTCGCGCCCGGCATCCGCCAGTCGTCGGCTTCCAGCAGGGACGCGAGCAGGAAGCTGGCCGCGCCCGCCAGGGTCTGGTAGTAGGTGACGCTCGCGGCGTCCTGGCCGGCGCTCGCGTGCTTGCCGAGCACGTTGTAGCCGGCCCAGGCCAGCCCGCCGAGCAGCAGCAGGATGTCCCCCAGCCAGCGCGAACTGCCGCCGACCTCGGCCCCGTTGCGTACGACGAGGAAGGCGCCGACGGTGGCCAGCAGCACGCCCGTCACCCTCAGCGGCGGCATCCGGGTGCGGAAGACGACCAGTTCCACCAGCATCGTCATCAGCGGGTAGGTGGCCACGATCAGCGACGCGTCGGATGCCGTGGACAGGTCGACGCCGACGTTCTCCAGGATGAAGTACACGGTGATGCCGAGGAACCCGCTCAGGTAGAGCTGCCGCCGCTGCCGCGGGTCCGGCCGGGCCGGGCGGTGCCGGCTCAGCCGTACCAACACGCCCAGGAGTAACGCCGCGAGGGTGAATCTGATGGCGCCGATGCCGAGCGGGCCGACATCCTCCAGCACCTGCTTGGTCACCGCGTACGAACTGCTCCAGAACAGCGCGGCCGCCATGACCGCACACACCGCCCGCACCGTGGGTCCTCGTTCACGCATATCAAGTCGCCCCTCTCCATTACCCACTGCCGCCGACCACACCGAGACCGAACGAACGTCAGTCAACTAGGCTGGAGGCTAACAAGATCATCGAAGGTGATGCGAAGAGTCCGAATTACCTTCGGAATCCGGCGGGGTGGGGCAAGCATGGACGAACTAGATTCGACGTTGGTGCGGATGCTCCAGGAGGACGGTCGGCGCACCAACCGGGACATGGCCCAGGAGCTCGGTATCGCCCCGTCCACGTGTCTGGAGCGAATCCGGTCGCTACGCAGGAGCGGCATCCTGACGGGATTTCACGCGGAGGCAGACCTCGCGGCGATCGGCCGCGGGCTGCAGGCGGTGATCGCCGTACGGGTCCGCCCGCCGACACGTGCGGTGATCGAGGACTTCCAGACCTTCCTGGAGGCGATGCCCGAGGTCATCTCGATCTTCGTCCTCACCGGGCACGACGACTTCCTCGTACACGTCGCCGTCCGGGACACCGACCATCTGCACGCAGTGGTCCTGGACAAGCTGACGAAGCGCCCGGAACTCGCCGACGTACGGACGTCGGTGGTCTACGGGCACATGCGCAGGAAGGTCATCGGTCCGGCGTGACACCGGCGCGACCCCGCTCGCGGCGGGTCGCCGGGCCGGTGGTTGCGGTCTCCTTGGCCGCCGCGATCAGCAGGTCGTTCGCCTCGGGGCTGCCCACGGTCACCCGCAGGCCACTGCCCGGGAAGGCCCGGACCAGCAGTCCGCGCCGTTCTCCCTCCTGAGCCACCGACTCCGAGGCATCGCCCGTCGGCAGCCACAGGAAGTTGGCATCACTGGGCCACATCCCAGCCGAGTCCGAGGAGCGCCTCGCGGGTCCGCTCCCGCTCCGCGACGATCCCGGCGGACGGCCGTTCGCGGCGGCCGCGGTAGGGCTGTTCCTGGTGGCCTCATCGCCTGTGAACGGCACGGTGATCCGGCACGGTGGCCCGGGTCGGCGAACCGTGCAGGGTTCCATTCCGATCTGCCGGGCAGCCCGAACCATCACGGCGTGCCGCTGGGTGGTGAGGGAACCGGGGGAGTCACCCTTGCCGGGCGGCCCGGGCCGTCACGGCGTGCCGTTGGGTGGTGGGGACCAGGGGAGTCACCAGCTGCGGCCTGCTTCGAGGAGAAGGTCGCGGACCCGCGTGACGTCGGGGTTGTCGGGCCTGCCGGGGCGCTGGACGAGGTAGCCGGTGTTGATGGGCGGGTCGTCTGGTTCGTGCAGGGGCACGAGGGCGCCGGAGGCGAGTTCGCCCTGGCACAGGAAGCGGGGCAGGACGGTGAAGCCGGCTCCCGCGGCGACCGCGGCGAGTACGCCGCGCAGGTCGGGGACGGTGACGGCAGCGGGGCAGGACAGCCGCGTGCCGAAGACGTGGCGCCAGTAGCGGCGGGCGATGGGCAGGTCCTCGGCGTAGGTGACCAGGGGGACGGCGTGCAGCGCGGCCGGGCCTTCGGCGGCCAGCCGTTCCTTCAGGCGGCCGGCCCAGGCGGGCGCGGCGACCAGGACGAACTCCTCGTCCATCAGCGGCACGGCGGCCAGCGCCCTCCCGCGCGGCCGGACGGTGGCGATCACCAGGTCATAGCGTCCGGCGCGCAACTCCTCCAGGAGCGGGTCGGTCAGGCCCGTGGTCACGCGCAGCCGTACTCCGCCGGCGGCCAGCGGGGCGAGGGTCGGCAGGACACGGGTGCACAGCAGCTCGGCAGGCCCTGCCAGATGGACGGGGGCGGCGGGCTTGTCTGGTGCGGTGTCGTGCCCGGCGACGGCGGCGAGCGTGTCGAGGGGCGCGGCCACGCGGGCCGCGAGGTCGTGGGCGACGGGTGTCGGGGCGACGCCGCGCGGCAGGCGCTGGAACAGCTCGCGGCCCGTCTGCCGCTCCAGGGCGCGGATCTGGGTGGTCACCGTGGGCTGGGACAGGCTCAGCAGTCCAGCGGCGGCGGTGAAGGAACCGGAGCGGTACACGGCCAGGAAGGTGCGCAGCAGGTTCAGGTCCGCTTGGGGTGCCGCGGCGGACTGCCGTACCCCGATCGGGCCATCGGGATCCTTATGTCTCACGAAGGAATTCTATCCGTTCCCTATGGCAAGGCGGGCTGTGGCGGCATCCGCCGGCCTTACGCCCGGAAAGCGGGCGGGCGCTTGGCGGACGCCTCGGCCAGAGCCTTGGTCACGGCGTCGAGGCCGCCGCGCAGGCCGTAGACGGGGGTGCCGGGCTGCTGGCGCCAGGAGTCGTCGATGCCGCCGGCGTCCACGGTGTCGAAGCCGAGCTCGTCGATGAGGTCGCGGACGATGTTCTTGGCGGCCTCGTCGTCGCCCGCGACCGGCAGTGCCATCCGCTCGGGGTCGCCCTTCGGGCGTGGCTTGTCGAGGATGTCCTGGGCATAGGTGCCGTTGAACGCCTTGATCACCGGGTGACCGAGGTGCTGCTGGGTCCAGCGGCTTTCGGTGAGCCCCTCGTTCTCGATGGCGGCGATCCTCCCGTCGCGCTCCTTTGGGTAGTAGTTGCCGGTGTCGATCACGGCGAACCCGTCGGCGGCCCCGTCGAACAGGCCGGGCGGAAGGTCGGGGGTGTTCTTGAGCGGGATGGTGACCACCACGACCTCGGCGCCGCGGGCCGCTTCACTCACGGCTACCGGGGTGGCGCCGGTCTCCTGGGCCAGCGCGGTCAGGGTTTGCGGGCCGCGGGAGTTGGCGACGGACACGTCGTGCCCGAGGGCGGTCAGCCGCCGGGTGAGGTTGCCGCCGATGTTGCCGGCGCCGATGATGCCGATCTTCATGGGGAGTCTCCTTGGGTCGGGGTGGTGCGCAGGGCGGGGTGCTGTGCCGGGCCGTGTCACACGGCGTCGGTGAGGGCCTCGAACTCGCCGTCGGTCAGGGTGAGGGTCGCGGCCTGGAGGTTCTCCTCGAGGTGGGTGGCGCGGGAGGTGCCGGGGATGGGCAGCATGACCGGGGAGCGGCGCAGCAGCCAGGCAAGGGCGAGCTGGGAGGGGCTGGCGCCGTGCTGCTGGGCGGCGGCGTCGAGCGGGCCGCCGGGGCGGGCGAGTTCGCCGGTGGCCATCGGGAACCACGGGATGAAGGCGATGTTCTCGGCCTCGGCGTACTCGAGGACGTCCTCGGCGCTGCGGTTGGCGAGGTTGTACAGGTTCTGCACGGAGACGATCTCGGCGATGCCGCGGGCTTGTTTGAGCTGGTCGACGGTCACCTCGGAGACGCCGATGTGGCGGATCTTGCCCTCCTGCTGGAGGGTGGCGAGCTCGCCGAGTTGGTCGGCGAGGGGCACCCGCGGGTCGATGCGGTGCAGCTGGTAGAGGTCGATCCGCTGAAGGCCGAGGTGGCGCAGGCTCAGTTCCAGCTGCTGGCGCAGGTACTCGGGGCGGCCCACCGGACGCCAGTCGTCGGGGCCGGGCCGGGTCAGGCCGCCCTTGGTGGCGATGACGATGTCGTCGTTGTAGGGGTGGAGGGCCTTGCGGATGAGGCGTTCGCTGACGAACGGGCCGTAGGAATCGGCGGTGTCGATGAAGGTGACGCCGAGTTCGACGGCGCGGCGCAGGACGCGTACGGCCTCATCGGGGTCCTTGGGCTCGCCCCAGACGCCGGGGCCGGTCAGCTGCATGGCACCGTAGCCGAGGCGGTTCACGGGCAGGTCGCCACCGAGGGCGAAGGTGCCGGAGGCCTCGGCGGGGCGCGGGGAGCTGGTGCTCATGGGAGCGTTCCTTATCTGTGAGCTGGTCGGGCTGAACCCCCGGGCGGGGTAGGGCTGTTCAGCGAGAGGGATGTGCTGATCGTCAGGGTCAGTTGCCGGTGGTGGTCAGCGGAGCAGGTTGTGGCGGTGTCGACGGAGCCCGGAGGCTGTTGGCCGGTTGCGGCCGCAGCACGATGCGGCTGGGTGTCGTGCGCTTGAAGTTGAGGCCGGTGAGGGCGACCAGGGCCACGAGGGCGAAGGCCAGGGCACCGAGGGTGAAGACGATGCTGTACTGCGTCTCGGCCGGCAGCGCAGGGGTGCCGGGCGGGAGATGAGGCAGGGTGTTGGCGGCCAGCAGGGTGGCGATGACGGCCGAGCCTGCGGAGCTGCCGACCGAACGCGCGATGGAGTTGATGCTGTTGGCGATGCCGCTCTGGTGGGCGGGCACGCCCTGGGCAATGATCGCGGGCAGGGCGGCGAAGCCGAAGCTGACAGCGATGCCGGTAAGGATGCCCGCGCTGGCGACGGATGCGGTGCTGCCGTGGGCGAGGGCGAGCCAGGCGAAGCCGGCAACGCCCGAGGCGGCGCCGGCAGCAAGGGTGACGCGGGCGCCGATGCGGCGTACCAGGGTGCCGCCCAGCTGCGCGGCGATCAGTGAGGCGAGGGTGCCGGGCAGCAGGTACGTGGTCGCGGCGCCCAGCACGGAGGCGGAGAAGCCGTAGCCGGCCAGTTCACTGGGGGTCTGGGCCAGGAAGGTGATGCCGATGAACTGGGTGAACATGCCGAAGCCGAGCAGCACACCGGCGATGTTGGTGAACAGCACCGGCCGGAGCACGAACATGGTCATGTCCACCATGGGCTCGCTGACGTGTCGCTCGACGGCCACCCAGACCGTGGCCAGGACGGCCGCGGCGGCGAACAGGATCAGGGTACGGGGTGACGTCCAGCCCCAGGTGTTGCCCTGGGAGACGGGCAGCAGGAACAGGACGAGGGTGGCCGCCAGGGTGGCCGCGCCGGCCCAGTCGGTGCGTCCGCCAGTGGTCTCGCGGGAGGGCGGGACGGCGGCGGTGACGCCCACGAGAGCGATCAGGGACAGGGCGGTGGCCATCCAGAAGATGCGGTGGTAGTCGGGATCGGTGCCCTGGGTGAGCAGGCCTGCGCCGACCAGGGCGAGTCCGGCGCCAACCGCGAGGGTGCCGCTGACCAGGCCCATGGCGCCGGACAGCCGGCGGGGCTCCAGTTCATCGCGCAGCACGGACAGGGCCAGCGGGAAGATCGCGGTGGAGGCGCCCTGCATCGCCCGGGCGGTCAGCAGCAGGGGCAGGGAGCTGGTGGTGGCTCCGAGGACGGAGCCGGCCACGGTGACCAGCAGGATGCCGATGAGGACGGGGCGCTTGCCGCGCATGTCCCCGAGCCGCCCCAGCAACGGGGTGAAGACGGCTGCGGACAACAGGGTGGCGGTGGTCAGCCAGCTGGCGGTGGAGGCGGTCAGGGACAACTCCTCGCGGATGATGGCCAGGATGGGCACGACCAGGGTCTGCATCATGGCCACGACAGTGGCCGCGAGACCGAGGATGTAGACGAGCCCGTATCCAGCGCCGGCAGGCGCGGTGGGAGCACGGTGCTTGGACGGCATGAGGGCGTCTTTTCAGAAGAGGTATCAGGTAGCGGACGGGGGTGATGGACCGTCAGGGGCGGTACTGCCGCCCTGGCCGTTCCCGCCAGGGCGGCAGTGACTGGCTGGGGGCGGTTCAGTGCAGGGGCACGTCCCGGCGGGCCTTGCGGTGGCTGAACCGGCTGGAAAAGGGCAGGGCTCAGCCCCACGGAGCGAAGAGACAGGGAAACGGGAGAACGAACGCCCCGGGGCGCGCGGTCAGCGGGTCGCGGCCGGGGCGCCCAGCAGGCCGGACAGGAGTGCGTCGCTCGCCGGCTCCAGCAGCAGGCTGCCGCCGCCCACCGACTCCAGCCCGATGACCAGGGCGATCGCGATATCGGCCGCCTCGCCGGGCTCGATACCGCCCACGCTGCCGGCCTCGGTGAACAGGCCGATCAGCAGGCGGCGCAGGTCCGCGGTGAAGGCGGTGCAGATCCCGCCGAACAGCCGGGCCTTTTCGTCCAGCAATTCGGCGGCGTGCGGTGAGTCCCCGGCGAGCTGGAGGACCAAGTCGAGCTTGGCGGCCAGGACGCCCCGGACGCGCTCGGCGTACGGGGCGTCCTCGGCGGCCGCCGCCTGCCGGGCGCGCTCCAGTGCCTGGGTGTGCAGGCGGTGGGCGAGCTGCCGGAAGGCGTCGTCCTTGCTGCGGACGTACTGGTAGACCGCTGACCGGGACACGCCCATGGTGGTGGCGATGTCGTCCATGGTGGTGCGCCGCACGCCGTACCGGGTCAGACAGTCGTAGGTGGCGTCCAGGACCTCGCCCAGCCGGTCAGTGCCCATGGCTCAGGCCAGCTTCTTGAGCAGTTCCGCGGCGACCGGGGCGGAGGAGACCGGGTTCTGGCCGGTGACCAGGTTGCGGTCGACGACCACGTTCGGCGCCCACGGCTCGCCTGCCTGCACCTGCACGCCCGCCTCCGTCAGGCGGGTCTCCAGCAGCCACTTCGCCTTGTCGGCGAAGCCGGCCTGCGCTTCCTCGGAATTGGTGAACGCAGCCACCTGGTAGCCCGCGAAGGCGTTGGACCCGTCGGTCTTCACGGCCGCGAGCAGGGCGGCCGGGGCGTGGCAGACCACACCCAGCGGCTTACCCGCCTGAAGGGTGTCGATCAGCAGCTTGCCGGAGGTGGCATCGACGGCGAGGTCCTCCATGGGGCCGTGACCGCCGGGGTAGAAGATCGCGGCGTAGTCGTCGAGGTTCACGTCCTCAAGCTGGATCGGGTTCTGCAGCTCGGCCATCGCGGCGAGCGCGTTCGCGATCTTGTCGGCGTTCTCCTGGCCGCCGTTGACCTCGGCGGCGAGGCTGCCCTTGTCCACCGTGGGGACGACGCCGCCCGGGGTGGCTACGACGATCTCGTGGCCGGCTGCCCTGAACGCCTCGTACGGGGCGACGGCCTCCTCGGCCCAGAAACCGGTCGGGTGCTTGGTGCCATCAGCCAGCGTCCAGTAGTCGACGCCGGTCATCACGAAGAGGATCTTCGACATTGGTGTTTCTCCAAGGGTACGGGCCCGGCTGACCGGGGCCCGGCGGGGTGGGTGCGTATCGCGCGCTCTGACGTGCTGCGTCCGCTGACACTCTGCGATCGCTGACGCTTTGAGTGCAGATCGTCAGAGCGGCGATGTCCTCGACATTAGGCCGTAGTCCGATAGGTATCCAATGAGGAATCCAATGCCTGGCATTGGAACTCCAATGGCTCTTCGGGAATAGGATCAGCCGGTGTACCCGACTCTTCCGTACGCTCCGTAGCGACCTTTCCACGCATCCCAGGCCACCGTCCTCGACCAGCGCACGATCCTGGCAGGGCGGATCGAGGAACTGGAACTGAGTCCCTTCCTGCCGGCTAGGGCACCCCTGACTGAGACGCATGGAGTTGCTGAGGGCACCGATGGGCGCCGTGCCCACCATGGTCGTTGAGATTCACGTGCCGCTGCTGCAGACGCCGAATCTGCCGGACGGCGCCTACCCGTTTCCGTGGGTCGAAGATGAAGGAGGACTTCCTGGCCGACCTCGAAGAGCAGGGCGAGGCAGAGGTTTTCGACGACGGCGAGGAGGACGCAGAGGTCTGCGAGCTCATAACCGGTTGAAGTCGTAGCCCTTGTCTCCGAGCAGAGCCTGGGGACGTCTGTGGGGACGGCCTGGCCGTTCTGCGACAGCGGGATGCCGTCGACCAGGGCGAGGGTCTGGGTGACGTCGTTGACGTTGGCCGCGGTGGTGATGACCTTGAGCGGGGTGCCGCGTCCGTCGCAGATCAGGTGGTGTTTGCTGCCGGTCTTGCGCCGGTCGACCGGCGACGGGCCGGTGCCGGAACCCCCCTTTTTTTCGCGCGGATGGGGGAGCCGTCGACACACGCGCGGGACCAGTCGAGTTCGCCGGCCGCGTTCAGCTCGGCGAGGAGGATCCGGTGCAGTTGGTCGAAGACGTCGGCCTGCTGCCACCGCGCCAGGCGACGCTAGCACGCCTGTCGGAGCCGAACCCCAGCTCCAACGGCAGGAGTTGCCAGGCGATGTCGTTGTAGAGGACGTACAGGATGCCCTGCGGACACAGCCGGTCCGGCACCGGGCGCGGGCCCGGCGACCGCTCGGGCCAAGGCGGCAGTAGTAGTTCGATCAGCGCCCACAAGTCGTCGTCCACGTTCCACGGCCGAGTGCTCACACCGCCACAAACAGGCGAATCGTCTCACCTGCCACGGTCAGTCGCCGACGTCAGGACGTGCTCCGCGCCGATGGCCGCGGCGAACTCGGCGATATCACCGGGACCCGGACGTGCTCAGCAACACGGCTGCATCGACGCGCCGTGCGAACGCGATTCGCCCCGGGCTTCGGCCGCTTCGGCGTCAGCGATCCTCCCGCGCAGCATGAGGTCCATCACCGCCATGAACCGCTGCGTCCGCGGCTGGCCGAGTACGAAGGGGTTGACTCCGTCGGGCCGGTTCCGAAGCTGCTCGGCGCGTTGGAGACCGTAGTCGTTGGGGTGGTTGGACAGTTCCACGTCCACGCTCGCCTGCCGCATCCGGTCCCGGAAGGAGTGGATGGACGCCCGGTAGGTGCTCAGCTCCGTCAGTGTGTTGGGCGGGTTCATGCCACCCCATAGCATGGCAGTGTGGCGCTCACAGCCCGCCCGCACCGGGATGATCGGCGAGACGGTGCCCGGGGTGTGGCCCGGAGTGTAGTGCAGGTGGATCGTCGTGCCGCCGAGCGTGAGCTGTTGCCCGTCCGCGATCTCCAGGTCCCGGGTGGGGGCATTGTCCGGACGGGTTCGGGCGATGAGATCCCAGTCGGCCGGCGTCATCAGAACGCGTGCTCCGTAGCGGTCGGCGAGGTACTGCGCGCCGCCGAAATGGTCATCGTGGCCGTGCGTGACGACGACGTACTTGATCGTCTCCGGATCGGCTCCCAGCTCACGCAACCCGGGGACGAGAATGCCCTCGGCCTCCACGGGGGAGGTGAGCGCGTCGATCAGCACGATCCCGTCGTCGGTCAGCACCGCCATGGCGGAGACCCAGCCCGCGCTCAGAAAGGCCAGATTGTCGAAGATCTTCAGCGGCTCCGGCGCGGGCGGGCGAGGAAAGTCGACGTCAGGGGTCAGTGCCGTCACGAGGCCGAGCAGGACCGGGTCGCTTCCGGCCAGCGTACGGGCACGGTCGTAGTAAACCTGCCCGGCCACTCCGGCGGCGACGGCCGACGAGGTGAGACCGAGCGAGCCGGCACCAGCAGCGAGTCCGAGGGCGGCGAGCTGGGCGAAGCGGCGCCTGGAGATGTGGCTGGCTAAGTCGTCGTGGTGCGGTGAAGACGTCATGGTGATCCTCCCTGGTGACCGTTCTGGAGCGTGATCCGATCGGGATCACGATAGGCGAGCCCGCACGGCTGGGAGTACGTCGCCCGGATACTCACGAACGGCCATCGGCGTCGGAGGCGACACCCGCGCGCCCGTGCACGAAGCATGGCGGTGATGACCTTGCGAACATGGTCGACGCGCTGCGCTCCGAGCTCGTCCAACTCGTCGCCGGTGATGACTGGAGCCTGGCCGTGAGTGGTGATGAGCCGCTCAGCGGCACGAACATCGAGCTCGTCGGGACGCAGTGCCTGTGTTGGAGTAACGCCTGCGCAGGCGGTGCCGCCCTCGTATCGTCCGTTCCGGACATCCCGTGGAGCTGGCTCTACGTGATGGTGCCGACGCTGCTGGCCGCGCAGCCGAGCACCGGCCGCTCCTCCGCTGCTGACCGCGACCGAGGACGGACCTAACATCGTCCACATCACGGATGACCAGCCACACTAGATGCGGGCGGTCTTGTCGTATCGGGTGGCGATGCCGCGCCGCGCCACTGCTTGAGCCGATTGATGCAGCGCTCGACGGTGTTGCGCCGCTTGTAGGCGGTCTTGTCGAAGCCCGGTGGTCGTCCGCCGTTGCGCCCGCGCCGCCTGGATCATTCCGCGCCGACCGGTTGTAGCCTCGGCCCTCATGAGCTGGCTGCCTGACGACTTCGTCCACCCCGTCTACGTGCCCGTGCCCAACACCGCGCTTCACCTGCGGCCGATCCGGGAGGCGGACACCGCGCTCGACTACCCCGCCGTGATGGGCTCCCGAGAGCGCTTGTGGGAGATCTTCGGCCCGGCCTGGGCTTGGCCCAAGGAGACGATGACCTATGAAGAGGACCGCATCGACTTGCTGCGGCACGAGAAGGAGATAGCCGCGCACCAGTCGTTCAACTACGCGCTGCTGGACGAGGAGGAGACGGCGATCCTCGGCTGCGTCTACATCGACCCGCCCGAGCGCACCGGCTCCGACGGAGAGGTCTCCTGGTGGGTGGTGGACGACCTCGTCGACGGCGAGCTGGAGCGCGCGCTCGACGCGCTGGTGCCGCAGTGGATCGCCGCCGACTGGCCTTTCCAGCAGCCCCGTTATCTGGGCCGCGACATTGCCTGGCAGGACTGGCTCGCGCTGCCGCGCGCCTCGTGACACGGCCGAGGCGGTGCCTGGATCTTGTCTTTCAAGATCGTCTGATCGTTGTGTGGATGTGCCGTTGACGGATGCCCAGTGGGCGTGGATCGAGCCGTTGCTCCCTGACCGGTCGCCGCGTCGCTGGGGCCGGTGGCGCGATCACCGGCAGGTGATCGACGCGATCGCATGGAAGTACCAGACCGGCGCGCAATGGCGGCACCTTCCGCCGGAGTACGGGTCCTGAAAGGCGTTTACACCCGGCTACGCAACTGGGCGATCGACGGGACCTGGCAGAAGGTTCACCGCGTTGGTGTCCCGAATGGATGCCGAGGGCGAGCGCGAGTGGGTATTGGCCGTGGACTCCACAATCGTTCGCGCTCACCAGCACGCCGCCGGGGCCGTAAAAGGGGCGGGAGTAGGCGTCGAGCCGATCGACCACGCCCTCGGCCGCTCCCGCGGCGGCTAGTCCACGAAGATCCACCTCGCGGCCGATCCCCGCTGTCGGCCCCTGGTCCTGCTCATCTCCCGGGGCATTCAGGCGACGCTCCGCACTTCCCGCTGTTGATAGACGCCCTGCGGGTGCCGGGCCCGGTCGGACGCCCGCGCACCAGGCCCAAGGCGGTGCTCGCGGACAAGGCGTATCCGTCCAAAGCCATCCGCGCGCACCTGCGCCGCCGCGGCATCCACGCGATCATCCCGCAGTCGGCCGACCAGATCGCCGACCGAAAGCGGCGCGGGCGCCACGGCGGACGACCACCGGGCTTCGACAAGACCGCCTACAAGCAGCGCAACACCGTAGAGCGCTGCATCAATCGGCTCAAGCAGTGGCGCGGCGCGGCATCGCCACCCGATACGACAAGACCGCCCGCATCTACCAAGCCGCCCTGCACATCGCAGCAATCTTCCTCTGGACCAAGTGATCCAACAGACGGGCCCTAGCGCCGGCTGCCGCGCGAGAGTCTGAGAATGCGGTCGGGGCCCCCGCCGCGAAGCTGAGAGCCCCGTATTAACACGTAGACAGGTAGACAGCCTCACGTTCGGGCAGATCTGGGCAGTCGGACCTCCGTGCTCTCTCAGCTGGCGTGAAGGATCCGAAAGCGATCGGGTTCCGCCGGATCTCGATCAACGACTTGGATTGGCGTCCAAGCCCATTGCCAAACGCTGATGCCTGGCGTGCGGGAGAACTGGATCTGCCCGCGGGTGCCTTCGACTGCAACGCGCGGCCAGGCTTCGGCAGTGCGCGCCCGGTCCGCGCCGTGAGAGCGCAGCACATCGGCGAGGACGGCGACCGTGTCGTAGCCCTCGAAGGCGACGAAGGAGGGCGCTTCGGCCAGCCGCTCGCGGAGGGCCGTCGCGACTCGTGCACCGAGTGGGCTGAGGCGCTCGGGCAGGTAGCGCAAGAACGGGATCGCGGCGCTGTCGTCGCCCAGCAACGTCGCCCATTCGGCGAACTCCGGTTGCCCGGCCGGAGCACCAATCATGATCTCGGCGAGGCGCTGGTCGCGGCGGACAGACTTGACGATCGACACTGCCGGCTCCGGGTGGCCGACCAGAAGAAGGAGGGCTGTCGCGCGATTGTCGACGAGTTCGTCGCACACGGCCGTGGGGGCGAGCGCGCGCATGTCGAGTTCGATGACGGTGCCGCCGCGTGGAGCGAGGTAGTCCCGCAGAATGCGGGCCCCAGATGCCCAGTAGACACTCGACTCGGCTGCTATGGCGATTCGACTGTAGCCCGCGCTGAGGAGGAAGTCTGCGTAGATCTGCCAGCCGTGGGACTGCGCCGGGGCGAGGCGCGCGACCCATTCCGTTGGCTGTTCGGTGAGCGCGTCGAGAACCGCTGACGAGCAGAGGAACGGCAGGCCGAGGGCGTCGGCCCTGGCGGCAGCGGCGCGAGCGACGATGCTGTGATACTCCCCTGCCAAGACAGCCACGCCCAGGCGAGCCAATTCATCTACGGCCGCCGCGGCCCTCTGTGGATCAGCCGCGGTGTCTCGGACCACCAGCTCGAGTGGTCTTCCGACGATCCCGCCGGCGTCATTGACTTCGGACACGGCCAGCTTGAGTCCAGCGAGCAAGTGTTGGCCTGCCTCGGCCCAGCCAGGCCGAGTCAGCGGAACGAGAGCGCCGATCTGGACGGATGATCCGTCAGTCCGCTCCGCTCCAGGTGGCGATGGTGGCGTACTCATGCGTTGGCGTCTCCCGTATGACGATTCGGTTGCAGTTTGTCCGGATCGCAGAGTGGCACGGCCCGGTAGTACGCGTTCATCTCATCTCGCCGTGGCGGGCGCACCTGGGTGACCATGCCGCACATTGCATCCACCGCCATCGCCAACAGGCAACCGATTATTTGTTCGCTGAGCTGCAACTCCGCGGCGCCGCGGCCGAGGCGCTTCATCTCGTGGACGGTGAAGATGACCCGCTGGTGTGGGACGGCCTTCTTGATGGCGCGGGCGAAGTCCATCGCCGTCACGAACTCGGGCCGCACCTTGATCCGGGTGCTGATCCTCTCCGAGAAGATCGGGTCACCGCCCGCCTCGTGCAGGGCGTCGAGCCGGCTCTGGAGCTCCTGCTGGGCGGTGCTGCACCTGGCCGTAGCACACCCTCGTGGGCTTCGTCGCGGCCTCCGGCACGGCGGCGTCGAGGGTGGGGCTGCCGCGCTCACCCCCCTTGGACGCGTCGGCGTAGATCGTCTGGCAATCGTGCTGTTCCTGCAACCGGTGCTACGGGCGACCGCAAGGTCGTAGGCGCAGCGGCATTGCGAGCTCCTCGTTATCGAGGTGAGCGTGTGACGGTGAGCAGGAGCGGCGAATGGACGCCGAGCTGGGCGGCGGAGTCGGCGACGACCTCGGCCAGCCATCCGACCGCGTCACACGACCACTGGGCAAGCTCGCCGCGCAGCACCACGCCGTGTCGGGGCGGGCCGTTCCAGAGACTGTCGTCGAACGGCGGAGGGGGGACGTCGTCCCGACCAGCGATGTCGTGGGACTCGCAAACGAAAACGTCCTGGTCGAGGTGGCCGAGGTGCTCGGTGAGCTGTCTTGCGACGGCGGGGATCGCCGGGTCCCGGCCACTGTTGATGCTGACCTCTACCGGAGTCCTCGATCGCGGGTCGCGCTCAGCGAACCAGTGGGCCGTCAGGATCGAGGGCACGGGCGCGTACGGCGGCCGCGACGCGGGGTCGAGCCCCTGAACCGGCAGGAGGACCTGTACCGCGGACAGGTCCAGCGCGCCGGCCCGCGCTGACGCGTCCTCGGCGCACCGCAGGAAGGGCTGTACCGGGAGCGGCCGGTCGTCGGCCACCGCGCTGGCCTCCACCTGGAACCACGAGATCAGTCCCGCCGAAGCGGCGGAGGGGTGGTTCCACCCGGCGTCGTTCATGCCCCACAATCCGGGTGCGCGGACCATGTGGTCCTCGACGCCGCCCCCCGCCGACCTGTCGTCGAGCCAGCCCATAGCGAGCGACCGGTGGTAGAACAGCGAGTAGGCGTCGAGCTCGGGATCGCGCCAGGCGTGCGGGACCAGCTCGCCATACAGCGCAGCGAACATGGTGCCCGCGGTCCGACGGGCCGCGGGCACCATGCCTGGCTGTGCAGTGACATCGCGCTCCGGCACGCTGGGCCCTCTCTGGGATGCTTCGCAGCTGCGCCGGGCCTTCTCCTAGTGCACTAGTACACCCGGCAGCTGACGTCGGCCTGGCGGTACGGCCACTCGCCGGTGTCACCCTCATCGACCACATCGACGTCCACGTGGCTTCGCCAGGACGTCACCGCAGTGTTGTCGCAGTTTTTGCGTGCCACCGTACGGTCGCCGCTTCCAGCGTAAGGCCTGAGCCTCTTCTTCTCCGAACACGCCTTCTGTCGCCAGGAGTTGTCGGTGTACCACTCGTAGAGGCAGTTGCATACATCGGCACGGTCGTTGCTGCAGTTCCCCTTCTTCCACCATCCGTGACCGGACACGGCCACGCCGGTGCCGGATCGATGGGGGTTGTCCCTGCCGCTAACGGGTTTGCAGGCCAATGCCGCTTTCGTAGTCGCGTCAGTCACGTCCATGGGAATCACTTGGCCCGAGCGGTCCAGGTAGACCGCGGTCGCGTCAGCGCCCAACGGCGAGCCCCGATGCGCCAGATGCCCGGACGCCGACGGCGATCCGGTCGGAAACGCATCTCTGGCAGGGGCGGGTGCTGAGCTGCCAGGTGGCGGTGCAGACCGGTTCGAGATCTCCTGAGCAGCTGGGCCGCTACGAGCGGCCTGTCACGCTGGCACCACCTCCGCAGGCTCCGCCGGCGCCTTGGGAACGAGTACACCACTCACGTCCAGGCCCTGAATGTGTGAGGCTCTCGATGAACTGCCCGCGGGACAAGACACTCGCGCGTCTTCGCAGTGTCCTGGTCGCCACCGGAGCCCTACCGTCCCGCGACGAGCGTCTCGTCGCCCTGGAAAACTGGATCACCGCGACGGTTCAGAGCCGACCCCAGAAGTCGGGGTCGGGGTTGGTGCACCGGGTGCACAAGGGCGTCTCGAAGGTGCCGCTGCGGGTCTGGGCGATGGCTCCGCAGCCGCTGCAGGTCGCCCATCGCTGCTGGCAGCGAGTGCACCAGTCGGCTGCAGACGGCGCCGACCGGTCGCACCCCGACTTCCCGACGGGCCGCACTGCGCAAGCTGCCGCCCAAGGACGACTGCCATGTCACCGCCGCGGTCAACTTTCTCGACTGGCTGTCCAGCCACGGCCGGACACTCGGAACCGGCACCCAGCGCGACCTGGAGACCTGGGGCTCAGAAACCGAGGCCGGCTACCGGGAGGAGACGGGCCACTTCGTCCGCTGGTCCGTACAGCACCGACATGCCCAGGGACTGACCTATGGCATCGTCCGCTGACCGGCCCCACTAGCACCATCGACAGCGAGAAGCGATGGACAGACGCCCGGCGCCTCCTCCACGACGACACGCTACCCACACCAGACCGCATCGCCGGCCTGCTCCTGGTCCTCTATGCCCAGAAGATCGCCACCATCTGTCGACTCACCACCGACGATGTCCACCTCGGCGAGAGCCACGTCGAGATCACATTCGGCACCTCGCCAGTCATCTCGCCAGTCATCATGCCCGAGCCCCTGGCCGATCTGATCCGCAAACTCGTTGCCACTCACCGCGGCAAAGCCAAGATCGGCACACCCGAGGACGTGCCCTGGCTCTTTCCCGGCGGCCGCCCAGGCCAGCCCATCGGCGATGACCAGTTCGCCCTTCGCCTGCAGAAGATCGGGCTGCAGCCCCGACAGGACCGCTCCACCGCACTGTTCGCCCTCGCCGCCGAACTCCCCGCTGCCGTCCTCGCGCGGATGCTCGGCGTCCACATTCAGGTCGCCGTCCAATGGCAGAAGGCATCAGCAGGAGATTGGGCCGCCTACGCGGCTGATGTCAGCCACCGACAGATGAGGAAGTAGCTCATGGACATCCGACAATGCCAGGAAGAAGATCTTGAACTCCTGGAAAGGCACATACCCTCGCCCGGGCAAACTCGACGCCACGCGATGCGGTTTGACAAGCAACAGCAAGGTCTCAGCACCTTCCTGGTCGCCTGGTCCAACGGAATCCCCGTCGGGTCGGCACAGATTCTGTGGCAAGGGTGCACAGCACCCGAAGTACACAAGTGCTTCCCCGAATGCCCTGAACTGAACGGCCTGGGGGTCTGGCCACCGCAACTGCGATCCCAGGGCATCGGGACGGCCATCATCCGCGCAGCGGAATCCCACGCCCGCCGCAGCGGGCACGACCAGATCGGCCTGGGCGTGGACGACCAGAACCACCGCGCAGCCGCGCTCTACCTCCGACTCGGTTACCGGGAAACCGGCTGCCACTACCTCGACCGCTACCACTACATCGACGACCACGGCCTGCGCCACGAGGTCGCCGCCCCTGCACGGTTCCTGATCAAGCGGTTCACCGAAGAGCCAGGTTGACTGCGACCAGCCGACACCCGCACCAGGGACGCGGCTGCCGCAAGCGCCCTATTCAGACGGTTCCAATACCCGACTCCACCATCAGCGGTCTAGCCCGCCGAGACGATCGAGGCCCACCGGGCGTTCATCGCCCGCCGCCGAGCCACTCGCCCCAGCGAAGAGTACCCCGACCGAGGAGGAGCGGGACGCTTTCCTCGCCTACTTCGAGAAACGGAAGGTGTCCATCGGCACCTGCGCACGCGCCTTCGGAACCCCTTGCATCCATGAGCATGCTTGTGTCAGATGCTCACTCCTACGACCGATCCGACCCAACGGGCACGGCTCGTCAACATCCGCGACAACCTCATCGCGCGCATCGGCTCGGCGAAATCGAAGGACTCCAGGTCAGCCTCGCCGGCGCCGAAGAGAAACTCGCCCAGCTCGACAACTTCATCGCCTGCCGCAAGGCGACCGTGAACCTGGGCATGCCTGCGTTCCCCGACATCGTCGGACGTCACGTCACCGCCGGGCTGCAGGCTGCCACCCACGCACCTCCCAAGGCCCATAATGTCGGAGATCTCGGATCACGGAGGACTTCATGAGCGTCATGGACGCCTACCTCGCCGCCGCGAGCCAAGCAGCATCACTGCTGCGGACTCCGGAAGTTGACGCGGCATGGGAGCGGCCCAGCGCGCTGGCCAAGATGACGGTCGGCGGTCTGGCCGGCCACCTCGCCTATCAGATCTTCAGTGTCAGCTCGGCCTTGGAAGAGCCCGAGTCGCAACGGCAACCGATCCCGTTGCTGGAACATTACGCGCGAGCAGCCTGGATCGACGCACCACTCGACGGGGAGGTCAACGCTGGCATCCGAGGGAAGGGCGAGGGCATCGCATCCGAAGGAGCGCTGTCGTTGGCCGAGCGCGCCCGCACCGCGCTCGCTGAGCAGCAGACCAATCTTGCTGGGTGTTCAGGCGACCAAGCGGTGTTCATGCCGCAGACGGGATGGACGCTACGTCTTGACGATTTTCTAGTCACGCGGATGTTGGAGGTCGCCGTGCACATGGACGATCTCGCCGTCAGCGTGGGAGTCACCACGCAAGATCTCCCGGACGCCGTCTTCGACCCCGTGCTCGTGCTACTGGCCCGACTCGCCGCTGGACGGCACGGCCAAGCCGCGCTGCTAAGAGCTTTGACCCGCGCGGAGCGAGCACCCGCGGCGATCAACGCTATCTGACCGACCTCAACACACAACGCTGATCACTTCATAGTTCAGATAAGCCTGCGTTCGCTGCCCCGTTCTTATCGTGAATCCCACTGAACGGCCTCGGCTTGAAGAGATTCGGAACAACCGGCACGCTCGGATCGACGAAGCCGTGGAACATGTCGGTCAGGTGCTTGTTCGCGTAGCGCAGCCACCGGGCCTCCGAGTGGTACCCGAGCAGGGCCTGGGCCACAGCAAGACAGACGAGTTCGGAGTCACTGAGCAGCGGGGGTCTACCGAGGCGCCGGGTTCCTCCAATTTCGTCGTCGATCTTCACGTAGAGTGCGGTCAGGAGGGTGTTCAGGTCTGTCGTCACACACGGATCTTGGACGCCCTCTGCCCGCTCTGGAGGCCGAACCGCAGAGCCACGCGTCGTTGCGCTCGGTGGGACTGCGTAGCCATTGCAGAATCGAGGTCGGCACCAAGGTGGAGGCCGAGTGAAGTGCCCTGACATGTCGCACGGTGCGCGACTGACCGCCCATAGTGCCGTCTCCACATCCCTGGCCTTGTGCAGTGATCGCGCCCTGCGCGAGCTCCTGGACACGGCCGTGCCGATCGGATCCGGCATCGGCGGGAAGTCGGCCCTGCTGGAGGTCGCCGGAACCCCGGTCTTCGTGAAGCGGGTGCCCCTCACCGACTTGGAGATGCAACCTGAGCACGTCCGGTCCACGGCGAACCTGTTCGAGCTGCCCGTCTTCTGCCAGTACGGCATCGGCACCATCGGCGGGCCGGGCTTCGGGGCCTGGAGAGAACTCGCCGTGCACACCATGACGGCGAACTGGGTGCTCGCGGCGGAACACGAGGGCTTCCCCCTGATGTACCACTGGAGGGTGCTGCCGGACTCGACGCCCCTGCCCGAGGAACTGGCCGACATCGAACGGGCTGTTGCCTACTGGGGCGGCGGATCGCAGGTGCGTCGCCGGATCGAGGCTCTCCAGCAATCCTCGGCGAGCGTCGCGCTGTTCCTGGAGTACATACCGCAGAGCCTGCACCAGTGGCTGGGCACTCAGATCGAAGCAGGCGACGAGGCCGCCGACCGGGCCTGCGCCATGGTGGAGAAGAACCTGGAAGCCGGAACCTCGTTCATGAACGCGCGGGGGCTCCTGCACTTCGACGCGCACTTCGAGAACATCCTCACCGACGGCCGGCGCCTCTACTTCGCGGACTACGGCCTCGCGATCTCCTCCCGCTTCGAGCTGTCACAGGACGAGGCCGACTTCTTCGACCGGCATCAGGCCTACGACCGCTGTTACACCGCCACCTATCTGGTGAACTGGCTGGTCACCGCTCTGTACGGGTACCAGAGGGAGGACCGGGACGGACGCTACGCGCTGGTGCGCGAATACGCAGAGGGCAAGCGCCCCACAGGAATCCCAGAGAAGGCCGCAGCGATCATCGCCCGGCACGCGCCGATCGCTGCCGTGATATCGGACTTCAACCGCAAGCTCCAGCGCCAGAGCAGGCAGACCCCGTACCCGCTGGAGGAGATCCGCCAGCTTGGCGGGATGTACAGCTCCTCCATTTGCTGACGGACGCCTGGAGGCCAGCACTCGACATGGATCAGTCACCCTACGTCGGCCTCCAGCAGCACCCCAGGGCACGACGCTGGCCCGACCACGCGCGCATTCAACATCAAACCCGCGCAACAGCTCGGACAATGGATCACTCGGGCGCCCCGTTGCCGCATCCGTGACCACCGTGACCATGCCCGAACCAGGCTTGCGCTCCGCCGCCTGGGGTCGCACGCCTCCGGTCCCGCACCGTGACCATCGCGCCGTCGTCCCGTCCACGGGGCAGACGTACCCCTCAGTTCGGAACGACGGTGGTCATGCGCGCTGCCCGAACCTCTCGTAGCCGACCAGCCGCACGCACGTGGCCAGGCTGGCGATGGCCTGCTCCAGCTCCGTCAGGTCCGGGTAGCTGGGGGCGATGCGGATGGTGCGGTCCCGCAGGTCGTCGCCATGGGGATGAGTGGCTCCCGCGGGCGTCAGCGCGATCCCGGCCTCGGCCGCCCGGCGCACCACCTCGCGGGCGCACCCCTCGAGGACGTCGAGGCAGATGAAGTAGCCGCCCCTGGGGACGGACCAGGTGGCCAGGCCGGTGCCGCCGAGCTCCTCGGTGAGGATCCGTTGCACCGCGTCGAACTTCGGCCGCAGCAGCTCGCGGTGGCGCCGCATGTGCGCGCGCAAGCCCTCGGCATCGCTCAGGAACAGCGCGTGGCGCAGCTGGTTGACCTTGTCGGGACCGATAGAGCGCTTGGCGCTGTGGCCGAGTAGCCAGGTGATGTTGGCCGGGGAGGCACCGAAGAAGGCGACACCGGCACCGGCGAAGGTGATCTTCGAGGTGGAGCCGAAGACGAAGGCCCGGTCGGGGTGGCCGCTGTCCGCGCAGGCCGCGAGGAAGTCGGCGATGTGCACCTCGTCATCGGTCAGATGGTGCACCGCGTAGGCGTTGTCCCAGAAGACCCGGAAGTCCGGTGCCGCCGTGGGCATGGCCGCCAGCCGCCGCACGGTCTCGTCGCTGTAGCACGTGCCGTCGGGGTTGCTGTACTTGGGCACGCACGATGCCCTTGACTGCGGCGTCCTCGCGCACCAGACGCTCCACGACCGTCATGTCGGGGCCCTCGGCCGTCATCGGCACCGGGATCATCTCGATGCCGAACCGCTCGCACAGCGCGAAGTGCCGGTCGTACCCGGGGACGGGGCACACGAACGCGATCCGCTCCTCGTCCGCCCACCGGAGCCGCGATCCGGGGAGCGTGCCGAGCAACGCGTGCACCAGGCAGTCGTGCATCAGTTCCAGGCTGGAGTTGCCGGCGGCCACCAGCTGCTCAACTGGCACTTGGAGGAACTCGCTGAAGATCTCCCGGAGTTCGCGCAGGCCTTGCAACCCGCCGTAGTTGCGGCAGTCGGTGCCGTCGGCGGTGGCATGGCAGTCACCGGGCAGCGCGAGAAGTTCGGCGGACAAGTCGAGCCTGGCGCGTGGACGGCTTGCCGCGGGTGAGGTCCAGCAACAGGGCGCGCTCGACCAGTGCGGCGTAGTCCCGCCGCGCCGCCTCCAGGCGCTCGATCAGGGCGTCGGCGCTCAAGTCCGTTGAAATCATGGGAACTTCCTTGTCATGTATGACTTCCTGTGCTTCATCTTGGGCGTGATGCCCGTGCGGTTATGCAATGACCTCAGCCATGGAGATGGCCACCTGGTACACGGCTGATAGCCCCTCCCTCTGTGCCGCTGTGTCGTTGGGTATCGCCGTCAGCGAGTGATTCCTCATTGCGGTGATCCACACCGGTCACGGACCATGTTGCACGTGGAACAGTCCAATCACACTATTGACTGCGGAGAGTTCATGTCGCGTCGCTGGAGGCCACGGGAGGACTTCGAGGTCCTATTCCGGCTGATCGAGGAATCACTCGACCATCTGCGGCCGTGGATGTCCTGGGTTGCCCACCACAGTCGCCGGGCTGCGGCGGACTTCCTCGCCAACTGCGGGCTGGAGTGGACCAGCGGTCAGGCATACAACTACTCAGTCAGCATCGATGGCGTACCGATTGGTGCCTGCTCCCTGATCCGCACCACCGAGCCTCAAGGCCGGGAGGCGGGGTACGGTTGCATCCAACCGCCGCAAGGCGAGGGGTTGCTACAAAGACAACAGCTGCTTTGACGAGCGATGCGTTCAAGTGTCCCGAGGTCGAATACGTCGAAATCGTGCATGACGCAGCGAATGCTGCAAGCGGCGCTATTCCCAAGCGCCTCGGTTTTACCGAGGTCAGACGCATGTCGGCGCGAGAACTGCTCCTGGCCGCATCTGAGAGCGGTACGGATGTCGTCTGGTGGTTGAGTCGGCCCTCCCCGATCTTCTAAGTCGGTGCGGCCCGAGTTCAGCCGTACGTGGGCACAAACTGCGGGGCTCGGGCCAATCAACAACCAGGGCCAGCATTCCGCAGGTGGTCGGCCGCGATGCGCGCCGTCGGGTCCAGGCACCAGTCCAGCACTGACGGCCAGGGCCCGTAGCCGTCCGGGATGGACACGTGCCCGGCGCCCGCCAGCAGGTTGACGTCGCAACCGAGCGGCTGGCCGAAGGACTCCGTGGCGCCTTCCGGGCAGCAGGGATCGTCGTCGTCGGCGACGATCCGGGTGTATTTGGCGGCGGCAGAGAGCTGAGCGGCGGTGACCGGCGGCGGGGTGAACTCCGCGACCTCCCCGTTCCGTTCCAGGAAGCCCGGGGACGGTGGGGCGACGAGGAGGACCCGGTCGACAGGCACCGGCACGGCATCGCGGGCCACGGCGTGCAGCCACAGCGCGCAGGCCAGGCTGTGGCAGATAACGATGCGCTCCCGTCCGTGCAGCCTGCTGAGTCGGGTGCGCAGTTCGGCCAGCCACCGTTCCAGGTCGGGGTGCTCCGGGTCGGGTAGTTGGGGATAGTCGACCGCGTGCCCGAGGCCGGTGAGCCGGTCGGCCAGCCAGTGCTGCCAGTGTCCGGCGGGTCGGTGGTTCTGCCATCCGTGGAGCAGCAGGAAGCCGCGTTCGGTCGAGGTTTCGGTCATGGATCCTCGCATTCAGAGGGAGCGGCCGGCCGGAGGCCGGGAATGGGGGGCGCCGTGAATGAAGGGTGGCCACTCAGGTCTGCAGCGGTTCGGCTGCGACCAGCCCCTGGCGGATGAGGGTGGCGCAGAGTGTGCGGATCGTTGCTGGCTCGCGGGTGTTGCCTGGGGCGGAAGCGAGTTCGCTGAGGGTGGGGGCGCGCCGCCGAGCAGCGCACACAGGATGGGCTGCGCCGAAGAAGCGAAGGTGTAGATCTGCCCGTTTGCGGTGTTTTGGGCCGCATGGCCGCGGTCGTTCAGGAGAGCACGGGATGCGAGCCACCGCAGCCGGAGATCGGTTTCGGCGGGAAGTTCAGCGTCGGCCTCGGACCAGGGAAGGGAGGGGTGGCCGCGAGAGGGTGCCTGCGCGTCGCGGAAAGCCCGGAAGCGCGTGAGGGCTGCGGGTGAATCGAGTTCGTGGACGAGCAATTCGATCAGCTGCTGGTCGATCGAGGCGAGCAGTTCGTCGATCGCGTCAAGCACCAAGGTGGCACCGTCCTTGAGGCACTGGTTCAGATCGCTGTGGCGGAGCCGGAAGTGAGAGTGCCCCGTACCAGGAAGCAACCCGTAGCGCTCCGGGGGAATCAGCTTCCCCGCCTGAGCCGACCGGAGGCGGGGAGCCTCGAGCCGGTGCCGACGGAGGATCTCGTTGAGGCGGACCAGGGCAGTAGATGCGTAAAGCGGCCCGGGTGCCGTGGAAGACTTCCATTTTTCGCCCCCCACACGGCGTTGAGGAAGTTCTCAACGCCGTGGGGAGCGACGAGGTCTGCAAGGGCAGTCATCGTCGGGTGATCAACTCGTCAGGCCAAGTCGAGGAGCCACGCGAGGTCGCCGACCTCGTTCTCGACGCGGTCCTGCGGAGTGTTGACCGGCTCGACCGACAGCAGCAGCTCGTAGGTTTCAGGGGTGGTGGGCACTGGCTGTTCCTCCGTTCCTTCCCTGGATGACGGTGCTCCGGCGCGCCGTCAGGGATGCCGGGCGGGGAGTAGTTCGCCGTCTTCGGTCGACTTCAACGAGACGGCAGTTCGTGGTCGGGCGGAGTCGGATCCGCTATGCGTTCCGCCCGCGGTGGCTCGCGTCTTCCTGGGCAGGAAAGCCTCTGATGATGTTGAGGTCCGCGTAGACGGTGGCACGGGACACGCCGAGGTGTTCAGCGACCACGTTCGCCGCTCGAGGCATTCGGAACACTCCGCGGCTCTCCAATGCTTTGACGACTTCGAGGCGTCCCTGCCGGGTGTCATGGGCAAGAGGGCGTCCCAGCCGTTCCTCTTCCTGGCCGATCACCGTCACGATCACGTCGCGAATGTCGTTGGAGAACAGCGTGGTCGTCGTTGCTGTTGTCTCCGGTTCCCCGATGAGATCAGTCATCGTCGCGATGGCCAGGCGCAGCTCAGTGATGTCGAGATTCACGCACAGGGCGCCGACGACGCGACCGGAGTGCCGCAAGAGCATCGTGGAGCTCTTAATGGTCCGCCCCTCTGCAGTGCGGGTGATGTAGTTGAGCTTGTCCTCGGCGGCGTCCCCCTGTGCGAGCAGTTCCAGGCCGATCTCGCTCATTGCGCCGCCGACATGCCGGGACGTGACCGAGCCCGCAATCGCCACGACGCTGGTTTCCGGTCGCCGATAGTCGTGCAGGACGATCTCGCAGTTGGATCCGAAGGTCGCGACGAGGCCCTCGATGACCGGCTTCAGTGCATCGAGCAGCTGATCGGCAGAACCACCACCGCGCTCGGGGTCTTTCTTCCGCGCCATCACCGCCACCTCCAGGCCTGTGCGGACCCGACTCAGACTAGTTGTCCAGATAGCTGGACTTCAAGTCTTGACTATTGTCTGAGGGTTTGGACACTCTGTCTTGATCGGGACGGGAGTTCTGAACGCCCAACTCGTGCCCGAGGCCGATCAGGGGTGAGGGGATGTCAGACCCCTTGACGGTGATGTGGTGACGGAACGTCGCCCGGCGCCGGGCCGACGTCGCTGATGGCGCACGTCCCGTGCGCTGGATCCGCTCTTGGCACTGGTGAGCGCAGGCCACTGTGGCCCCTGTGGCGGGCGCGCATCCGGCGGTGTCACCGACCCAGCTTCCGATCAGGCCCTTCGACATCGCTGATGGAGAAGAACATGACCGTTTCCAACATCACGACGACCGCCCCGCTCGACACCCTGGCGCTCCGATGCACCGCCTGCGGTCGCTCTCACGCCCTCGAGGAGCTCGCCTGGCGCTGTACCAACTGCCAGGGCGTGCTGGACCTGGCCGGCTTCACCTCCGTGATGCCCGACGCCTACACCCTCGTTGGACGGGGGCCGACGCTGTGGCGCTACGCCGAGTCGTTGCCCGTCGCTGAACCCACCGGCATCATGTTGGGGGAAGGCATGACCCCGTTGGCGCCCGCCCCCGGACGACTCGACATCATGCTCAAGGTCGACTACCTCATGCCGACCGGCTCATTCAAGGACCGCGGAGCGGTCGTGCTGGCGGCGCTGGCCCAGCAGCTCAAGGTGTCTCGGATGGTGGCCGACAGCAGCGGGAACGCGGGCACCGCCATCGCCGCCTACGCCGCCCGCGCCGAGACCGCCTGCGAGATCTACGTACCCGCGGCGACCTCCGCGGGAAAGATCGCGCAACTGCGGGCCTACGGTGCCACCGTCCACCAAGTCGAGGGTTCACGTGAGGACACCGCCGCCGCGGCGACGCGGGCGGCCGACGAACCGGATGTCTTCTACGCCAGCCATGTCTACAACCCGTTCTTCCTGCACGGCACCAAGACCTACGTCCTTGAGCTGTGGGAACAACTCGGCGGCTGGCTCCCCGACACCCTGGTGCTCCCCGTCGGCAACGGCACGCTCGTGCTCGGCGCCCATCTGGGCTGCCGGGAACTCTTGGAGCAGCGCCTGATCGACCGGCTACCAAGGATCGTCGCGGTGCAAGCCGCCGGCTGTGCCCCCCTCGCCAAGGCGATCGGCAGGGGCCTCACCACTGGCGTCGAGGTCGCCGGCGGCCAGACCATCGCCGAGGGCATCGCCATCGCCCGCCCTGCCCGCGGCGCACAGATCCTCGCGGCTGTCCGCGACACCGGCGGCACGATCGTCACCGTCACCGATGATCAAATCCGCGCCGCCCACGCTGCTCTGGCCCGGGCAGGGCTCTACGTCGAGCCAACCTCCGCGGTTTGCTGGGCAGCCCTGCGTGCCGGCCTGGTCGAGCCCTCGTCCCAACCGGGCCGGGGCCGCATGCGGTCGTGCCGCTGTGCGGAAGCGGACTCAAATCCAAGCCTCCTGCCGACCAGCCGGTCTGACCCATCACCGACCACCAACCGACCACCAGGGGAATCCGCATGCCCGGCACGCCTGCCGAACCAGCTCGCTACTCCGAAACCATGCACCCGTACACGCCAGCGCGACGAGCCGGCGACCTGCTATTCATCTCCGGCCAACTCGGCGTCGACGCGCACGGTGAACTGGACGGCGACATCGCTTCCGAAACCCATCAAGCCCTCGCCAACCTGCGGGCCTTCCTAGAACTCAACGGCGCATCCCCCACTGATGTCGTGAAGATCAACGTCTATCTCCACGACATCGCCGACCGGCACCAGTTCGATTCCACCTACACTGACTTCTTCGCTGAGCTTGTCTTTTGACTGGTCCGCCGGGGTTTGGTGCCGACCTTGTGGTGGGTGGGCCGTTGGTAGGGCTGGCCGGTGGCGAGGACTCTGCCCACGTCGTGGCGGGTGGCCGGGTGCCGGTTCTTCGAGCCCGGCGGCCGGCCAGGGCCGGGACGGCAGGGTTTGGGTACACCCGCTGGTGAGGCGGCCGTCGAACGGAGGTTTCTGAACCCCCGCCGGACCGGGCCGGTGTGAGGCGTTCGGGCGATGCCGGTTTCTCCCAGGGGTGCCGCAGGTCCTGGACGAGCGGCCGGGCGAGCCGGAGCTGGGTGTGGGTGGCGATGACGAGCCAGGTCCACCGGTCGGCGGCCTCGGGGCTGCGGAGTCTGGGGGCGGGCCAGCCGAGTGTCTGCTTCATCATGCGGAAGGTGTGCTCGACGTCGAAGCGTCGGAGGAACACCTGCCAGCAACGGTCGACGTCGGCCGCGGTGGCGCCGGTCTTGGACCGCCACAGCCAGATCGGCTTCGGGTCGGTTCCGGAGGGCAGGTGGGCGACCTGGAGGCGGATCACGGTGCCCTCGATGATGGGCAGCTCGGTGGTGTGATCGAGCCATGCGGCCCGGCGGGTGAGCCGTGGATGGAGCCGGTCCCAGGCCCGAGCCGTCGCCTTCCCGCAGAGCCGGGTCTCGCTGTTGGTCACCACGTGCTCGTCGCCCCAGGTGTCCGGCTGGCCGAAGACGAATTCGCTACCGTGCTTGGGCGGCCGACCGCCCTTGGGGTCGTAGACCCGGGGGGGCGCATCACCCGGTCGGACCGCGTCCGGCCCAGGATCTCGATGGGCAGGTCGGCCAACAGGTGAGCCGGTCGAGGGGCGTCGTAGCCAGCGACCACGATCAGGATGTCCGGATCGCCGTCCTGCCACCGGCCCGCCGCGATAACACACGCTCGACAACCTCCCGGATCTGGACGGTGGTGACGGCCGCGACGTCGGCGCCGGGCGCCAGACGACGGCGTCCAGGATTGCGGTCCATGAGGTCCGTCCGGTCTCCAGGGCCGCCACGATCGAGTAGGGCCAGCCCGGGAGCATCAGGTGCTTGTTGTCGCCGTAGCCGTAGGTGTGGCAAAAGGACCGGTCCAGGGCGGTGTCCGCGTCCGGGCGGAGCCACGGTGACACGTCGACCGCGAGGACCAGGCGGCCGTCGGCCGCCTTCGGCAGCGGAACGGAGACCAGGGCCCGCCGCAGCCGGCCGACGTCCAGCCGACCATGGTTCAGCCCCGCATACAGCGCGCCGTGCCCACGACGGTGTTCTGGGACGAGCGCCAGGCCGGCCATCGTTTTTCACCGGCCCGTCCTGGCACAGCATCGCGTCCGTGAGCTCGAACAGCGCGTCCGCCCGCGCTGTCAGGCACGCGTACAGCTCCGTCCGGAAGTGTGACAGCAGCCCGAACGGTCCCACTGGGCGTCGTAGTGCAGCAAACTGATCCCCCGGCCTTCGTCTTGATCCGGTGCCTCTGTGGCGGAGCACAGGATCAAGCGAAGGCCGCCTCCATGTCTGGCAGTTCCCACCCCGAGTGATCAAGTTCGACGGACTATTCGACCCGCGGGGCTGACAACGCACCAGCATCCTTTGTGATCAGCTGATGCCGTGGAAGCTATATGGACAAGTGCCGTAGCGGTTGGAGGCACGCTCATGGGGGCCGTGATCACGCACATCTTCCAGCGCCTCGCGTCCAAACGCAGTGAGCTGTTCGCGCGGTCCGAAGCGCTCCGGCAGGAGCGCATAGCCACGTACAGTTCGTTCGCCGCAGCAGTAGAGGACTACCGCCATGGCCAGGCAGACCGCTGGTACCGCAAGCAGCAGGACCCTGACGGAGATGCCTTCATCACGGCACGTGATGAAGCACACCGCCTCCGAACAGTGACACGGCAAGTGCTCTATCGAGTCAAGTTGCTCACTGATGACCGGGAAGTGATCCTCGCGGCCGAGCGGGCCTATCAGTGCACGCGGGACGTGTCGACTGCGCAGCACCGGGCGGAGCGGGACGCACTAGACGCCCAGGCGAGGCACGCAATTGAAGCGTTCGTATCCCATGCTTCGCCATTGATCCGTTGAACTGCCAGCAGACGTTCCGAGATGCTGATTGAGCGAGTCTGGGCCGAGGTGAGACTTCCCAATCAGGAAGTCAAGCGGCGACCGTGACTGGTGGTGCAGCTTGATAGCACGCTCCGTCGCGGATCATGGCCCACAGAACGCTGGCTCTACGGCGGGCGAGAGACAGCACGGCCTGCTTGTGCCCCTTGCCCTCGGCGCGTTTGCGTTCGTAGTAAAGGCGTGAGGCCGAGCAGGTCCGTAGGCTGGCCATGGAGGAGAGGTAGAAGGCTCGCAGGAGGCCGGTGGTAGCGGCGGGGTCGGCGCATGTTGCCGCTGACGCGGCCGGAGTCGCGCGGCACGGGTGACAGGCCGGCGAACGCCGCCAGCCGGTCGGCGGTGCCGAAGGCTTCCATGTCGCCCCCTGTGGCGGCGATGAATGTGGCTCCGAGCATGGCGCCCATGCCGGGCAGGCTTCGGATCACCTCGGCGTGCGGGTGTTCGTGACAGCGGGCCTCGATGAGGGCGTCGAGCTCGGCGATCTCCTCTTCGAGGGCCATCACCCCCTTTGCGAGGCGGGCCACCATCGTGGTGGCCAACTTCTCGCCGGCAGCGCGGTGTGCTGGGCCTGGGCCGCCTCGACGGCGGCCTGGGCGAGCGTGGCGGCGCCTTTGACCTTGCGGTTCTTCAGCCAGGTCTCGATGCGCTTGGCACCGCTCCGGCGGATGGCGGCCGGCGTCTGGTAACCGGTCAGCAGCAGGACCGGCCCCTTGTTGGTCAGGCTCAGCGCGCGCTCCAAGACCGGGCAGATTTCCAGGAGTTGTTCCCGGAGCCGGTTGATTTGGCGGGTGCGGTCGTTGACGAGGTCAGTGCGGCGCCTGACCAGGATCTTGAGGTCGACGGCTATCTCGTCACCGGGCCCGAGCACGCCGAGGTCCTTGCGCATACGGGCCTGGTCGGCGATGACGAACGCGTCTTTGGCGTCCGATTTGCCCTGTCCCGGTACGCGGCCGATGCCTGGTGGACGGCGAGGCCGGTGAGGTAGACCATCGGCTGGCCGTGGCCAAGCAACAGGCCGATGAGCAGGGCGGCACCGCCGTGGTTGATGTCGACCGCCCGCATCGTGTCCTCGGAGAGCGCGAGTACGTCGCCGATCAGCTCCAGCAACGCGTTCTCGTCGTTGAGCACCCGGCGCGACCGCAGGCGCTGGCCGTGGGCGTCGATCACCACGCAGTGGTGGTGTCCTTGCCGATGTCCACCCCGGCCTAGATCTCGGGCACGGTCACCTCCGTCAGCTCGTCGTCGCAGCAGTCGCGGAGACGACCTCGCCGACGTTGTCCTACACAGCGATCGAGTCGCGTATCCCAAAGAGCGGTCGAGCCGTCGCGGGGCTCCGGGCGGCCAAGTCATTTGAGCCATCGACGGCGACAAGCTGACAGCCATACCCAGAGCCCCTGGGCCCGACGATCTTACGAATGACAGCCTCAGACCCACGCTAGTGCCGCATCAGGCAACGTGACCCTGTCGACCACGCCGCGTAGCCGTTCGTCGGCGGCGTGCTTGTTCCGCCAGATGATGTAGCGGCGGATCATGCTGCCCTGCTCCTTGTGGCTGGCGTGGTCGGTGCCGTCCAGCGCGAAGTAGCGCACGGGCAGTGAACTGGGCCTCGATGCGGTTCAGCCACGAGATGTTCGTCGGGGTGTAGGCGAGCTCGACGTTGTTGCCTGCGGCCCAGTCGCCGACCCGGGTGTCCTTCTTCGTGGTCAGGTGCGGGGAGAAGTTGTCGAGCACGATCGCGATCCGGATCTCCGGCGGGTAGAGACTGTGCAGGTAGCGGCAAGAACTGCAGGAACCTCGTCCGGTTCTTCTTCGGCTTGATGTGGCCGTAGAGCCTGCCCTTGCCCAGGTCGTAGGCGGCGAATAGATGCCTGACCCCGTGCGGGTGGGTGTAGGTCGCCCGCCGGCGGGGCCTGGGCTCCCGGTCGGGGTCCTTGTGCTTCCCGCCGCGCTCGGCCCACTGCCGCCCCGGGTGGGGCTGGAGGTTGAGCGGGCCGAACTCATCCAGGCAGAAGACGACGTCAGGCTCGCCGTCCTCGGGTATCACCTCGCCGTCGGCGATGGCGTACAGGTGCTCGACACGGGCCTTCTTGGCGGCGTAGTCGGGATCCCGGGAGGTCTTCCAGGTCTTTATGCGTTGAAACGCCCTCGTGGCTGATGTCGTCGAACACCCCCTCGGCGACCAGGAAGTCGGCCAGCTTGGCCAGGCTCCAGGTCGAAAACGGCAGACCGCGCTCGGCCGGCCGGGACTTGGCGATCTTCTTGATCTCGCGCCGCTCGGGCAGGGTGAACATCCTGGGTCGGCTGCCCTTGTACTTCGGGTATAGGAGTCGAAGCCGTCGGCGTTGAAGTTGTGGATCATGTCCCGGACCCGGTCCGCGCTGGTGAACGTCACCTCGGCGATCTTCGCCACGGGCATGCCCTGTGCGGACAGCAGCACCATCTGCGCGCGCCGCCAGGTCACCACCGACCCGCTGCCTCTGCGGACGATCCGCAACAGGCGCTGCCCCTCGTCGTCATCGATCTCGCGAACCCGTACTCGTTCTGCCACCCAGACAGCCTGACGAGACCGCGCCGTCCGGACCAGCATCCGAACAGCGCGTCACGTCACCACGAGCAAAGCCTCTCTGACCCGGCACTACTCACCGTGAGGGAGTCGGTAGACGGACACGTGGGAGCGCGACTCGGCGGTGAATTCGGCACCTTGCCAGTCGGCTTGCCTGGACTCCAGCTCAAATCCGGCCAGCTGGTCCATGAGATCGAGCTCGGCAGGCCAGATGTAGCGGTGCGGGCTGCGAAACACCCGTGCCTGCCCGCCGTCATCGAACCAGAAGTGGTGGGAGACGACTTGTTGGCGCAGGACGTCGTAGGTGTCCAGGCCGATGTAGTCGGCCTCGGATTGCCAGACCACGGCCTGCTGACCGGGTGGAAGTTTGCGGACCTCGGGGACCCACAGCTCGATGGCGAACCGTCCGCCCGGTGCGAGGTGGCGGGCAGCGTTGCGGAAGCACGCGACCTGCTGGGCCTGGGTGAGCAGGTTGGAGATCGTGTTGTAGACGAGATAGACGAGCTGGAACGTGCCTGGGGCGCTGGCAGTCGCCATGTCGCCGACGACGACCGGGATCGTCGCGTCATCCGCTTTCGCGCGCAGTTGGTCGATCATCGGCTGCGACATCTCAATGCCGGCGACCGGCACTCCTCGCTGCGCGAGCGGGACGGCCAGGCGGCCGGTTCCGACAGCGAACTCGAGTGCTCGTCCCCCGTCTGCCAGTTCGGTGAGGCGGTCCAAAGCCGGTTCCAGAACCTCTGGCGCGAACATGCCGGTTCCGGGCGTGTCATAGCTCTGGGCAGCTTCCACGCCCCAGATCTCCTCCTGTCGCATGCCGTCCACGATCCCCAGAGCGAGCAGCGATGTCGACAGATTTTCGGTCCTGCACCATGGATCCCTTCTCCCCGGTGCCGGTGTGCTGGCGATCTCGGGCACGAGCGCTCGGGGTGCCGAATTAGCCCCAACCGGCAGCCCCTGTCATCGTCAAGTCCAAGGGGCAAACGTTGCCTGATGCGGCACTAGGTGTGTTGTCCGGGGACGTTGGTGACAGACGACACGCCTTGAGTGGTCCTTGAATGGGGCGAGGGCCTTCTGGTTTCGGTGTGGATTGCGACATCTCTCACCGGTCCACAGGAGGCCCTCGTTGTCCC
>NZ_JBQQBY010000026.1:0-119246 GCF_052246385.1 Streptomyces sp. 8N616
GGGACAACGAGGGCCTCCTGTGGACCGGTGAGAGATGTCGCAATCCACACCGAAACCAGAAGGCCCTCGCCCCATTCAAGGACCACTCAAGGCGTGTCGTCTGTCACCAACGTCCCCGGACAACACAGCTAGAGCCGGGTACGGGCACCGGCAGGCCTGCCCTGGCCAGGCGCGCTGAGGGAACGGCCGGGGGCTGTTACGCGCGCTGGGGGCGGTCGGCGGCCGACGCGCTCGCGGGCGTGCTCTGCGCGCGCCGGGCCGCCCGGTCCCCCAGCATCAGCACCTCCCGTACGGCCACCGTCGCGCCGGCCGCCAGCGTCCCGCCGTACAGCCACCCCGCCTGCAGCGCGAGCTGCGTGAACACCGCCACCACCGCACCGCCGAAGCCGCCCTCGCCACCGCTGATCGGCTGCAGCCCGGCGGTGAACGCGATCGGCGCGCTGATCGGCGCGGTGATCAGATCGGTGGGGCGCACCCAGAGCCCGCAGGCCACGCAGAGCAGCAGGAACAGCAGCCCGTACACGAAGGGCGAGCCGTCCAGCAGCCATGCGTCCAGCACGCCGACGACAAGCATGACCAGCATGGAGAGCAGGCCGCAGCCAAGTCCGGTCAGGCGGGGGCCCGGCACCCGCTCGAGCCGCCGCAGCCGGCGCAGGGTGGCCAGTACGGGAGGTGCGGACCGGCGGGGCGAGGCGCGGTAGACGGTCGCGGACTCCTGCTCGGGCGGTCGGGGCTTGCCCTGGGGCTTACGGGTGCTGGGATGCTCCACTGGACCAACCTAGGTCGCGGAGGAGCGGAAAACCGGCGATGGACACGCCGTTCGCCTGGCCGTGGTGTCTGTTCGACCGCGCCGTCCGCGCGGCGCGCTCGTGGCCGCCGGGGTGGCGGCTGTCAGCTCGCGCCCGCTGTGGCCTCACCGCGTACGGGGCCCGGCGCGCCGCCCGTAGACTGGATGACCGGTCCACCTGCGGGCCGGCCCCTTTCACACATGCTCGCTACGGGAAGTCGCCACGTGTCGCTCACGATCGGAATCGTCGGTCTGCCGAATGTCGGCAAGTCGACCCTGTTCAACGCCCTGACCAAGAACGACGTGCTGGCGGCCAACTACCCGTTCGCCACCATCGAGCCCCACGTGGGCGTCGTCGGCCTCCCCGACCCGCGTCTGGACAAGCTGGCCGAGGTCTTCGGCTCGGAGCGCACCCTCCCCGCCACCGTGGACTTCGTCGACATCGCGGGTCTCGTGCGCGGCGCCTCTGAGGGCGAGGGCCTGGGCAACAAGTTCCTCGCGAACATCCGCGAATCCGACGCGATCTGCCAGGTCATCCGCGCCTTCGAGGACGAGAACGTGGTCCACGTCGACGGCAAGGTCTCGCCCAAGGGCGACATCGAGACGATCAACACCGAGCTGATCCTCGCCGACCTCCAGACCATCGAGAAGATCCTCCCGCGCCTGACGAAGGACGCCCGGCTCCAGAAGGACAAGGTCGCGGTCCTCGCCGCCGTCGAAGCCGCCCAGAAGATCCTCGAGGCGGGCCGCACCCTCTTCTCCGCGGGCATCACGAAGGAGACCGAGCAGGGCGCGCTGCTGCGCGACCTCTTCCTGCTCACCACCAAGCCCTTCCTCTACGTCTTCAACGTCGACGAGCAGGAGCTCACCGACGAGGCCTTCAAGGAGGAGCAGCGCGCCCTCGTGGCCCCGGCCGAGGCGATCTTTCTCAACGCCAAGATCGAGTCCGAGCTGATCGAGCTCGACGACGACGAGGCGCTGGAACTGCTCCAGGCCATGGGCCAGGACGAGCCGGGCCTCGCCACCCTCGCCCGCGTCGGCTTCGAGACCCTCGGCCTCCAGACGTACCTCACGGCGGGCCCGAAGGAGGCCCGCGCCTGGACCATCAAGAAGGGCGCCACGGCCCCCGAGGCGGCCGGTGTGATCCACACCGACTTCCAGAAGGGCTTCATCAAGGCCGAGATCGTCTCGTACGACGACCTCCTCGCATGCGGCTCCGTCCAGGAGGCCCGCGCCAAGGGCAAGGCGCGCATGGAGGGCAAGGACTACGTGATGCAGGACGGGGACGTCGTCGAGTTCCGCTTCAACGTTTAGAGCACATTCAAGTTTCATCTTGGGTGGAGTCGCAATTCAGGGGCGGTCGATCACTTTTTGGTTGGCCGCTCCTGTTGCGTTCCGCTGAATTTCGCGGATTGCCCTGATGGTTCGTCAAGTGGGTCGGTGCAGGCCCGAGCCACGAGCCCAGGCTCTGGGGATGGTGTTCGGAAAACGGCGCTGGATCCGTGCTGGATGCCAACGATCTTTGCGGGAGGATTGGCTGAGCGCAGGCCGATGCCAGAATCCTGCCGTTGGCACTCGTCCGCCAGCGCGGCCACGCCGAATACGGCCAACACCGTACCCCGGCGTGAAGTACTGCTCCCGTGACTGTGTCCGCGCGCAAGCCCAGCGGGCCTTGCGCCGCCGACGCAAACAGGAGACCAACCGCTCGTAGGGGGTGGTACCCCCTCCCTGCAAACAGCAGCTGGGTGTCCAAATTGGAACAGCCCGCAGCGACATCAGCGACATCAGCGACATCGCACCGGAAGCCTTTACCCGCTACGGCGTCACCCGAACCGACGTCGAAACGGCCTTTGCGGCCTACAACGCGCTCCGCGCGGACGTCGACGGCCCGTGAGACCCCCGGCGCCCACCTCAGAGAGACAGAACCTGCATCACCGAACTGGGCCATGCCACCTCGGACCGCACCACCATGCGGAAGCACCGAGCTGCGGTTCGATGCCCCACCGCGGGACGATCCCAGCGAACCAGCCGCAGCCCGCGCCCGCCTTCCGTGAGCAGCCCGCTGCCACAGCAGCTGAGCGCTGGCGGCCGTGAAGGCAAAGCCAGTACGGCACGCCGAGGAACTTCCGGTCGGCGAGCACCAGCATGCCCTTACCGGTGGAACGCACCAGGCGGGCGGCCGTTGTCAGCTCCCCGATCCGGCAGGCGTCCAGAGTCGGGCTGTACCAAGCGCATGAACGCGGCCGGGCCGCCGATCTCGACGATGATCACCGAGGCGCTGGCCAGGCAGGTGATGACCTGGCAGACGCGGCCATCGACTTGCACAACCGTCAGGCGACGGCGCCGTGCCTATGCCCAGCTGAGAACTGGAATCGCGGGGTGATCGCGGAGCTACAGGGACCGAGCTCGCACGCCCGGCGAGGCTCGAAGCGTTTCGGCCCCGGCTGTGCGCCCACTCCCCGTTGTTGTGATCGGGCGTGCGGCTCCGGGTCGTGGGACCCCAGGCCCCGGCGCCGACAACAGGACCGTAGGCCCGTCCGTCAACCTGCAGGAATGGCCGCCGACGAAATCTCCGTACCATCGAGGCTTTCGAGGTAAAAATGATAGCAAGTCCAAATCTGCGTACGTGAACATGCTGACCGACAAGCCGGCCGGACTCTTGTCCGAAAACAATCCGCCCATCAAGAGTCCGTTGTTGACACATCGAAGAGCCGTGTCAAGAATGGTTGCTGCACCGAAAAGGTTGAATCCATTCTCTATTGGCAGGCCCGCATGTCCGATGTGGGTCCAGTGCGAACGACGCGGTGGTGCGCAGGCCTCTGAGGTCAGAGCGCGGGTTCCAGGCTCGGTTCGTGGCTGCAGTCCTCACCGTTTTCCTATGGCCCAGATTTCCGGCTGCCGGATGGCCACAGGTGGGTGTCCCGGCCGTGCTCGGCGGGGCTCGATATGACTTTGCCGGTACGACGTGACCGACTCTTGCACTGTGATGAGACATGGCGCCCGCTCGCCCGGCGCGATCAAGATGGGGGAAGTCCGTATGCATGCATGGGAAGTATGTGCCTCAATGGACAGGGACTCGGGGGCATTCGGGCCATCACTTCGTTCCCTTCGACTGCAGGCCGGGCTTTCCCAGAAGCAACTCGCGGACTTCAGCACGCTGAGCGTGCGGGCGATACGCGATCTCGAGAACGGAAGAGTCAAAAGCCCGCGCCGAGATACCATCCAGCTGCTCGGGAAGGCTCTCAACCTCGATGCCGTTCAACAGGACTGCTTGCGCGCGCTGGGCTCCATGGGCGCGCCGAGTGTGAGCATCGTCCCGCCGCTTGGCCCGGATCCCGTGCGTCCGCCGGTCGCCACTGGCCCGCTCATCGGAAGGGATCACGAGCTCGACACCCTGATGAACTTGTTCGGTGCCGAGCACCGTCGCTTGATCACCATCACGGGACTCGCGGGGGTCGGCAAGACGCGGCTCGCGCTCGAGTTTGCACGGGCGTTACATGTGCAAGAAGGCTCGTCGGTCCTTTGGGTCCCCCTGGCCGAAGAGTCGCGGCGGTGGAACAAGCAGTCGGCGGATACCGCGCTTCTTTCGGCCCGCATCCGCGATCTGATCCTTGCCGAGCGCAATGACGTGAAGTCCATCAGGGAACTCATAGGTCACGGAAGCACGTTGATCGCCCTCGACGGCAAAGAGGATACATTCGCGTTGACGGACGTCATCGCTCAACTTCTTGCCGAATTCCCTAGGTTGCGGATATTGATCACCGCGCGGAATTCCACGGGGGTGACTGCCGAATCGCTGTTCCCGCTGGCTCCCCTGCCCCTGCCAGAGGCCGACCCCGACATGGACCCGTCGAAAGCGGATCGCGTGGCCTCCGTAAAGATGTTTCTCATGCACATGAAGCAAGTGCGTCCCGACTTCGAGCTGAGCACCGGGAATGTAGCGGCGATCAGCCGTATCTGCCGGGCTCTCGACGGGCTGCCCGCCGCTTTGGAGCTCGGCGCGCGCTGGAGCCTGATGTACTCACCGCAGCAGATGGCGGATCTACTGGTCAATGACCCGATGATGGTGGCCACGCCATTGGACGGCGAAAAGCGGGATGTTTTAGGAATGTTCGCATCCATCCGCTCGATTATCACCTCCCTGACACAGCGCCAGCGGCGCTTGTTGTCCGTCATGGCACAACGTCCGGGTTACTGGTCGATCACCGACGTCGCGGCGTCGACCGGTATGGAAGTGGCAGATTTTGCAGACGACATGTACACCCTGCTGATGCATGGTCTGCTCCGTCGCAGGGATGAGACGGGCCAATCACGCTTCGAGGCGCTGAACATCGTGCGCAGTCTTCGGGGAGACGACGAGAGGGGGTTCTCGTGAGCCCACCTCAGAGCCGTCCCCTCGATCCGCCGACAAGCGGCTATCGCTGGGTGGTCCTGGCCATCGGGGCGAGTGCCCAGGGCGCCAACGCGATGATCTTCCTGGGACTGCCGGCAATCCTTCCCCAGCTCCGTGAGCATTTCAGGCTGGGCCTGCCAGCGGTGGGGCTCCTGCTGGGCTCCGTCAGCCTCGGCAACATGCTCGCCCTCATCGCCTGGGGGGCCGCGACGGACCGCCTTGGCGAGCGGCCGGTCATGGTCGTGGGACTGGTCGGAGCGGCCGGCTGTCTCTCGGTGCTGCCGCTCTGTGCCCTCGTGACTCCGCGATGGTCGCGGGTGTGGCTCTGCTCGGTGCCGGCGTCATGGGTGCGGCAGTGAACGGCGCCAGCGGACGAGCGGTGCTGACCTGGTTCGCGAGCGGTAAGCGGGGCATGGCCATGGGCATCCGGCAGACCGCGACACCGGTCGCGGCCGCCGTCGCGGCGGCGGTGCTGCCTGCGGTCGCGGTGGGCGCGGGGATCCCTGACGCCTTCTGGATCCTGGCGGCGCTCCACCTGTCCGTGGCCGTGGCCGTGGTCCTCTGGGTGCGCGACCCGCCGGGGGCAAGGCAAAAACGGGCGACCCGGGGTAGTGCCCGGGAACTCCTGAGGGACGGCCGACTGCTGCGGATGAGCCTTGCCAGCGGCCTGCTCATCGTTCCGCAGTTCACCGCGACGAGCCTGATGGTCGAACTGCTCTACGATCACCGGGGTTTGGGGGCCTCGTTAGCGGCGGCGCTGTTGGGCGTGGCGCAGATACTGGGTGGGGTGGGGCGCCTCGCCGCAGGTGCGTGGTCGGATGCCGTACGCAGTCGGTTCGGGCCCCTGCGGTTGATCGCGGTGGCTGTCGGCGTGGGCTTCGCCGCGTGTGCCGCGCTGGACCATGCACCCATCTGGCTCCTGTGCGCGGTGCTCCTCCCCACGGCGGGTCTGGCGATCTGCTGGACCGTGCTGCCCAACACCGCGGCAGGTGAGATCGCCCCGGCCGGCCTCAGCGGCATGGCCCTCGGTATCAACAACACGGCCATCTACCTCGTCGCGGCGATCACCCCGCCGGCCATCGGCTGGGTGGCGGTCGAAGTAGCTTGGCCCGTCGCCCTGATGGTCGCTGCGGCCAGCGCCGTCGTCGCTCGCCTCGTGTTGCGGGACCTGACTGAAGAAAGCCCCACTCGCGCCGCCGTGGCCCGTGTCCCCTCATGACGCCGACGCCTTCCGCGCCTCGGCACGTGTCCCGATGCATGGCACGGCCGAACCCTGACCATTGAACTCCAGACGAATACCTATGAAGGAGGACAACGTGAGACTGTGCAGCCTCAGGCTCGACAGCGGCGAGGACGTCGGTATCGCGGTGACCGAGGGAATCATTCTGCTGAGCTCAATCAATAAAGTGGCGGGGACGGATTTCGGTCCAAGCCTCCTCGAGATCATCACCGAAGGACAGGTCCATGGGCTGAACGCCGCACTGACGGATCCGGCCGTGCTGAGCACGGCCATCCCCGCAGAAGGGCTGTCCTTCGCTCCCCTCTACCGCAACCCGCCCAAGCTCTGGGGGGTGGGCCTGAATTACACCCGACATGCCGACGACCTCGAGGTGAAGCAGCCGACCGGCGCCCCCGGCTCGTATCTGAGGCCAAGCAGCACGGTCATCGGGGACGGGGACGATATCTTGCTCCCCAGCCAGTCACAGCGGGTCACCGCTGAGGCCGAGCTCGGCGTCGTCATAGGAACGACCTGCAAGGACGTATCAGCTGAGGCCGCACACTCGGTGATCTTCGGCTTCACCACAGTGCTCGACATGACTGCGGAGGACGCCATCCGCATCAATCCGCGCTACATCCCGTGGGCCAAGGCGTTCGATACCTTCTGCAGCCTCGGCCCGTGGGTGGTCACGCCTGATGAGATCCCGGACCTGTCGTCGGTTCGCATCTCCACTGTCGTCAACGGGCGGACGATCGCGCACAACCGGGTGTCCGCCATGATGCGCGATCCGTATTGGCAGGTCAGCTATTTCTCCGGCGGGATGGTGCTCGACGCCGGATCCGTCATCGCCACGGGCACCCCTGGTGCGGGTGTCATCCAGGACGGCGACACGGTCGAGGCTCTTGTCGAAGGCGTCGGGCGGCTCTGTAACGGGGTCAGGCTCGCGGCAGGGCCGTCCGGTAAGTGACCTTGTCCTGCGTCCGGGTCCGCCGTCAGACATCCGCTCGTCAAGAGCGGGCGGACCTGGACGCGGACGCAGACCATGGATCGGTCACATCCGTGATCTCCGCGGGGTTATGACGGTGCGCCCCGGTCGCGTGCGCCGGGTCGAGAGCCGACACCTGAACCCGTGGTCGGCCGCCCGCCGTCACCCCAGACATCATCACGAGGCAAGGACGAACCTTGGAGCTCGGAATACGAGGAAGGACGGCCATCGTCTGCGCGTCGACAGCCGGCCTGGGCAGGGCAACCGCCGAGTCGCTGGCGGGCGAGGGCGTGAACGTGGTTGTCTGCGGGCGGCGAGGAGAGCTGGCCGAAAGGATCGCCGCTGAGCTGCCCAGGGCCATTGGGGTGGGTGTGGATCTCCTGACCGCCGACGGGGCCGCTCGCCTCATGGAGGCGGCCACGGCCGCGTTCGGCTCGGTAGACATTCTTGTCCTCAACGGTCCGGGGCCACGGCCGGCCCGGGTCACGGAGATTCACCAGGCAGAGATCGGCGATGCCGTGGAATCGCTCGTGACGGCCCATCACGGACTGATCTCGATGGCCCTACCGACCATGCGCGAGCAGCGGTGGGGGCGAGTCCTCGCCATCGGATCGAGTGCCGTCGTCGCTCCCATCAGGGATCTCGCGCTGTCCGGGATCGGACGTACGGCGTTCGCGGCGTACCTCAAGATGCTTGCGGCAGAGGTTGGGGCCGATGGCGTCACAGTCAATATGCTGCTACCGGGCCGCGTCGCCACTGAGCGCGTCCGGCATCTCGACGCCGCGCGCGCAGCTCGGTCCGGGCGCGACGTCGAAGCCGTGACGGCGGCGTCGGTGGCGGACATTCCGATGAACAGATATGGCATGCCGAAGGAGTTCGGCGCCGTCGCGGCGTTCCTGTGCAGTGACCGTGCCTCCTACTTGACCGGAAGCGCGGTGCGTTGCGACGGCGGACTCTCGCCGGTTCTGTGATGCCGTCGGTTCTGTGATGCCGTCCGCGGCGACGCAGGCTCCAGGCCCGAGGCCGAGGACCTCGAAGGTGAGGCCCTCGGCCCTGCTGCCTGTCGGGTCAGATCGGCTCAACGCCCCCCGCCACTCCGGGCGGAGGCGGGCGAGGAAAGCCGTGAGGACCGGGAGCCTTCGCTCACCGCGTCGCCAGTGTCGCGGCGATTCCCATGGTCAGCTCTTCTGTCGGCTTCACCCGCTCGACGTCTGCCACCGCCGCCATCAGCTCGAAGACGTCAACGCCCTGGGCCTCGGCGCACTTGGTGATCAGCGGGAAGAAACTGGAGTGCGTCTGGGTCAGTCCACCGACTACCTGGTAGGTGCGGTCGTCGTGGAGCCGGGACAGCGGACGTACGACGGTCTCACTGAGCCGGGCCAGAGCCTGGTAGTCATATTCCGTGTCAGGGGTCTGGCTGTGCAGGATCGTGGCGAACACCTCGGTGACGGTGTTGCCGGCTCCCCTGCCGATGCCGTCGAGTGTCGCGTCGATGTACCTGGCTCCACCATGCGTCGCCGCGAGCGCGTTGGCATTGGCCAAGCCCAGGTTGTCGTGGCCGTGGAAGCCCAGGGGCACGCCGACCGATTGGCCGACCCGGCCGAACAGCTCCGTCACCTCGGATGGCAAGTAGCCTCCGACAGAGTCGACGAGATAGACGCTGTCGGCGCCGTACGCCGCACACTGACGGACCGCCGACGCGACGCCCTCGATGTCGAGCACGTTGGTCTTCATGAGGTTGGCGAATGTCTTCAGGCCGGACTCCTTCGCCAGCTTGATGAATTCCTCGGCTGGCGCCACGTCGGTGATGTCTACCCCGACACGGACGAGCCGCATGCCACCTGCGATAGCGCGCTTCAAATGGGACAGCTCGGCGACGCCGGGGATGCAGAACATGCCCCAGTCCGCGGCCCGGAGGGAGTCGACCGCGATCTCGAAGCATCGTTCGTCGGAGACCAGGGTCGGCTTGGATAAAGCCTCAGCAGCGTTGAGGCCGAGCCCGTGCCCGAGTTCGATGATCCGTATTCCTGAATTCTCGAGCCCGGTCAGCACCCTCCTGATGGTCTCTTCCGTGAACTGGAAGCCCACGGAATAGCTACCGTCCCTGAGCGTGCAGTCGAGGATCTCGACCGCATCCAGGCTCGTATTGGCGAGGGTCTCACGCGACAAACTTGTCATTGAACACCACCAATCTAAAGTCTCGGCGACCGAGGCGAAGAGAAAAGGACCAGTGCTGGGATGCAGCAGAAACAACGCCCCGTTGCTTGCGGATGCACCCTCCCTTGAGGCGACTTAGCCGGGAGGCAGTCTGCATATCAAGACTAGCTCGGCGGATAGAGGCCGAACGGCAGAAGGAGGGGCAGAAGGAGGGGCAGAAGGAGCAGATCAGAGGAAGTTGCGGCAGTTCAAAACTTCCTCCTGCGGGAGAGAGCAAATCCTTGTGCTTCTCCAGGGGTAAGTGCCACACTCCCTGTCAGCATGTCATTCAGTCGCTTGTCGGAAGGGAGTGGAATTGATGGGCAAGAGCCTCACCGATGATCAGGTGGAGTTCTATCGGGAGAACGGATTCTGCATCGCAGAGGGAATCATTGACAACAGTCTCGTCGAAAAGGCGCGGAATGTCATCGACAGGTTGATCTCGTCCCCCGAGGTCGGAGACGTTGCCGAACTGGAACCAGGGGATCAGACGAAGGCCCGTCGTATCTGGTCTCCGACCACGCGGGACGAGGTCTTCGCCCAGATCGCGGAGGACACCAGGCTGCTCGACGCCGCAGCCCAGCTGATCGGCGACGACATCGTCCTCCAGTACTCGAAGCTGAATGTCAAGCCGCCGCATGTGGGAAGTGTGGTCGAATGGCACCAGGACTTCTCGTACTACCCGCACACGAACACCGACCTGCTTGCCTGCCTCATTTACCTCGATGACGCGACTCGTGAGAATGCCTGCCTGAAGGTGGCGGCCGGGTCCCACCGCCGGGGTATTCTCAGTCACGATGTAGATGGATTCTTCGGAGGAAAGATCACATCCCTGGCGGACGTGGGTGTCGACGAAGCCACGGTGGTCGACTGCGAAGGTACCGCGGGAACGGTGGTCTTCCTGCATCCCCTCGCGGCACATGCATCGGCGAGGAATACATCGGACCGGTATCGTCGAGTGTTCATTCCCGCCTACCGCAGTGCGGACGCTCTGCCCATCTACTATGGTCCGCACGCCGCGCACAACGAGCCTACGGCGAAATTGGTGCGGGGAAAGCCGGCGATGACCGCGCGCTGCGAGAGCGGAGTGTGGCGCCTGCCGCTCGCCGCAGCTGAATTCAACTCGCTGTATGAAATACAGGAAGGATCTCATCTCGACGCGGACAAAACATCCACGGGATACTTCTCGCACGAGGTGAAAGCGGCCTCGGACGAGAGGGAGGCAAGTCCGGCCCGGTAAGCGCCCGACGGCCCGCGGCTTACCGAACAGGACAGGTCACACCCCTGGTAGCGATGGTCGGCGATTGTGGCACACCATGGTTCCTTACGATCGCCGACCATCGCCGACCATCGCCGAGCCCGGGCCGGAGGAACACACGCAGTGCCGCACGCCAAGACCCTGGACGGAACCCGTATCGCCTACCAGGCTCGGGGGAACGGTGCCCCCCTCGTCCTGCTCGCCGGTCAGGCCAACAGTCACCACTGGTGGGACACCGTCCGTGACGACTTTCACGGCTCTCGCCGCACCATCACGCTCGACTACCGCGGCACCGGCGACAGCGACAAGCCCGACGAGCCCTACAGCACCAAGTTGTTCGCGCAGGACGTGATCGCGGTCCTGGACGATCTCGGTGTTGACCGGGCCGATGTCTACGGCACTTCCATGGGCGGACGCGTCGCCCAGTGGCTCGCCGTCCACTACCCGCACCGTGTCCGCAGCCTCGTTCTCGGCTGCACATCGCCCGGCGGCTTACACAGCGTCGAACGTGACCACGACGTGCGCCGATCGCTGGCCCAGCCGGAGCCGACCGCGGCCAGGCGCGCCCTGCTCGAATTGATGTACACCCCGACGTGGGTCGCGACCCACCCCGGTCCGTACACCACGCTCGGTGACTCCGCCATGCCGGCCCACGCCAAGCGTCGGCACCTGGCGGCCAGCAATCGGCACGACGCATGGGACGCACTGCCCGACATCTCCGCGCCCACCCTCGTGATCCACGGCAGCGACGACCGCCTCAACCCCACCGCGAACGCGCCCCTGCTCGCGGACCGCATCCCCGGCGCCGGTCTGCGGCTGATCTCCGGTGCGCGGCATGCCTACTTCGAGGAGTTTCGCGCCATCGCCAGCCCACTCGTCCTTGCCTTCCTGAAGGAGCACCAGTGAGCCTGCCCACCATCGCTCATCCGACAACCGTAGGACCGGAAGACGTGTCACGTGCGTACAGGGTGAGCGAAGAGATGACCTTGATGTGTGAGCTCGCCGCCCCGCCCGCCGCGATCCGGGGTGGCGCCGGAAGGGCCGACCGCGTCGCTCTCATGAACCGTGCGCGAAGCGGCCACCCTCTCCCGTCCGGCGGCTCCACCGGCCGAGCCGACGGCGTCGCCGAGGGCCGCGCCCCGGCAGACTTCCGCTTCCGGGTCCGAACCCCCCACCGTTCTCCCCGCGCCTCCGCCGACCGCTGATCACAGCCTTGTCCCCGTCCCCCCGTCACCCTCACCCGGGCCCCGCGGTGGCCCGCACCGCGGCCACGGCGGGGAGCACCCGCCCAGCAGTGCCGCGAGCCGTTCTGCCCGCCCTGTGCGCCACCCAGATCACTAGCTGGGGCGTCCTTTATTACGCTTTCCCCGTCCTGCGGCCCGACATCACTGCCGACACCGGCTGGTCCTCCACCGCCATTACCGCGGCATTCTCCGCCGCGCTCCTCACTTCCGCCGCGGTCGGCATCCCCCTCGGCCGGGTCCTGGACCGCAAGGGCCCCCGCACCGTGATGACCAGCGGCTCCGTCATGGCGGTACTCGCTCTGCTGGCCGTAGCATTTGCCCCGGTACTCGGTGTCTTCATCGCTGCCTGGTTCGCCGTCGGCGCGGCCATGGCCGCCACCTTCTACCAGCCCGCGTTCGCCGCCGTCACCCGTTGGTGGGCGGAAGACCGCGTCAAGGCACTGACCGCCATCACCCTCACCGGTGGGTTCGCCTCCACCGTTTTCTCCCCCCTCACCGCGGCCATGGCCGGACCGCTGGGCTGGCGCACCACCTACGTCGCCCTCGCCGTGGTACTCGCCGCAGTCACCATTCCCGCGCATGCCCTCGCGCTTCGCGCCCCCTGGCCACCGCCCCCCGAGCCCATGACGCCGTCGCAGCGGCCCGAGGGGGCCAGGATCGCTCGTTCCCGCCCGTTCATTCTCCTCACGTGCGCCATGACACTGTCGGGATTCACCATCTGGGCCGTCCTCATCGGGCTGGTGCCGCTGATGATCGAACGCGGTGCCAGTACGTCGACCGCCGCGTGGGCCCTCGGCCTCTGTGGCGTCGGCCAGGCCCTCGGCCGTGCGTGCTACGCCACCGTCGTCCGTCGGACAGGTGTGACGGCCCGTTCGGTCGTCCTTATCGCTGCGGGGGGAGCCTCCACGGCTGCCCTCGGCCTCATCCCCGGCCCGCTGTGGCTCCTTGTGGTCCTCGCCGCTCTCGCAGGCATGGTCCGCGGCAACCTCACGCTCCTGCAGGCCACCGCCGTTGCCGACCGCTGGGGCACCGCCGCCTACGGCCGCCTTTCCGCTCTCTTGGCCGCGCCCGTAACCATTACCAGCGCCGTCACCCCCTTCGCCGCTGCCGCCCTCGCCCCGCCCCTGGGCGGGTACCCACAACTCTTCACCGGCCTGGCTCTCGTCTCCGCCCTTGCCGCGGTCCTCGCCACCGGGGCGAGCGCGGCGCGGCGGTGAGCTATGGGCGGGGCGGCCGACCTCGTTGGCGAGGCAGCGGGTCGGCGAGGTTGCTGGATCCATGCTGGATCGCGCCTCACGAGGGGTAATCAGCGCAGGTCACAGCGGAGCCGTCGATGTTCCGCTTCAACGTCCAGTGCGCGGCACGCGTTTTTACGCGATGTGGTCGCAGCCCACTTCGGAACGGACGCCCTACCATCGCGCCCGTCCGCGTACACGTTCTCGAAGATCTGCGTCGGGACGGGGGCCGGCATGGCGCGCCCGGACGCCCGGACGCGGTGGGCGAGTCGGTCGCTCTCCTCCTCCAGGGAGTCCAGGTACGCGCGGTCGGCCACGCCCCGCGAGGTGAGGTGGGCGGCGAGACGGCTGATGGGGTCTCTGCGCGCCCATTCCTCCACTTCCGTTGAGGTGCGGTAGCGGGTGGGGTCGTCGGAGGTGGTGTGGGCGCCCATGCGGTACGTGTACGCCTCGACGAGCGTCGGACCCTCACCGCTGCGGGCGCGTTCCAGCGCCCACTTGGTGACCGCGAGGCAGGCCAGCACATCGTTGCCGTCCACCCGTACGCCCGGGAAGCCGAAGCCCTGCGCGCGCTGGTAGAGCGGCGCACGGGTCTGGCGCTCGGTCGGCACCGAGATCGCCCACTGGTTGTTCTGGCAGAAGAACACGACTGGCGCGTTGTAGACCGCGGCGAAGTTGAACGACTCCATGGTGTCGCCCTGGCTGGAGGCGCCGTCACCGAAGTACGCGATGACGGCGGTGTCGGCGCCGTCCTTGGCCACGCCCATCGCGTAGCCCGTCGCGTGCAGGGTCTGGGAGCCGATGACGAGCGTGTAGAGATGGAAGCCGTTGCTGTTCGGGTCCCAGCCCCCGTTGTTCACGCCGCGGAACATCCCGAGCAGGTTGGTCGGGTCCACTCCGCGGCACCAGGCGACCCCGTGCTCCCGGTAGCTCGGGAACACGTGGTCGCCCGGCAGGACGGCCCGGGCCGAGCCCACCTGCGCGGCCTCCTGGCCGAACGAGGAGGGCCACAGGCCCAGCTCGCCCTGGCGCTGCAGGGAGGTGGCCTCGGCGTCGAAGCGGCGGGTGAGCACCATGTCGCGGTACAGGCCGCGCAACTCCTCGCGGCTGACGTCGAGTCCGTACGCCTGATGTTCGGTCCGCTCGCCCCGCGGAGTGAGCAGCTGGACGAGGTCCGGCTCTCCCGCCCTGGTCATCGTCTCAGCCACCCACCCGCACACTGCCGCTGTCCTCGATGGCCTTCTGCTGCGCCGCGAAGGCCGCGCCGAGGAACTCCTGACTGCGCTCGGCGGTCCACGCCTGTGACGCCTCGAGGCCGCGCACCGCACCGGTGAACCGCGGGGCCACGTACCGGGCGAGGAGTTCGAAGCTGCGCTTCACCTGCTCGTGGGAGGCCCAGTCCTGGACGTTGACAAGGAGCCGGCCGAAGCCGCCGGTGACCTCCTGGACCTGCTGGATCGCGGCGATGGCATCGTCCACGGAGCCGATGATCGCTCCGAGGTTGTCGACGGTCGACTCCAGCGCCTTGCGGGCATCCCCCGGGGACAGCGCGACCGGCAGGCCGAGGGTGTCCGCCCAGTACTCGTTGCGGTACCGCAGCCACCCGTCGAGCACCTGGCGGAAGGCCTCCTCGCGGGTCTCCGCGACGTGCAGCGGCAGCGTGACGCGCCACTCGGAGCGGTCCGGGGTGCGCCCGTGCGCCTCGGCGGCCTCTTCCAGGTGGCGCCACTGTTCCCTCAGGTCGCTCGGCCCGCTGCCGGGCCTGGGCGCGCCGAAGGAGAGCGGGGTGATGCCGTGCTGCCCGGCCAGCCGCATGCTGAACGGAGAGGTCGCACTGGACAGCGCGACCGGCACGCCGCCGCGCGACCAGGGCCGCAACTGCAGCCGCGCGTCCCGCAGCCGGTACCAGCCGCGGTCGACGGTCAGCGGTTCTTCGGAGCGCAGCAGATGCAGCACCGTCTCCAGCGCCTCGGCGGTCCGCTGCCGGGTCTCGGCCGGGGCGACGCCGAGCTGGTGCATGTCGGAGGGCAGGGAGCCCGCGCCCACGCCCAGGAGGAAGCGGCCCCGGGTCTGGTGGTCGAGCTGCACGGCACGCGCGGCCACCATGTACGGATGGTGGTACGGCAGGCTGATCACGCCCGTGCCCAGGTTGATGTGCCGGGTGCGTTCCGCCGCCGCCGCGATGAACAGCTCGGGGGAGGGGATGACCCCCCAGCCCGCGGAGTGGTGTTCCCCGACCCAGAACTCCTCGTACCCCAACTGATCGAGCCACTCGATGAGTTCGAGGTCCCGCCACATGGTCAGGGTGGGATCCTCGCCCAGCGGGTGCAGCGGGGAGAGGAACGCTCCGAACCCGAGGCGTCGTGAGGCTTCGGCTGTCATGTCTCTTCCTTCCGGGGGTGCTTCGGTTGTTCCGGGCAGTGGCCGCGGGGAGCTCACCAGTCGGAGGCGGCCACAGCCGGCGTGTCCGGCGCCGGGGCCGGTTCGGCCGCCTGTGCCGGGTCCGTGTCTTCGCTGAAGCGCTCCCGCCAGATCCGCCGGGCGCGGGCGGACAGCGGCGCGTGGCCCTCGAAGATCCGGTCGAGGAAGTCCGACGCCTCCTCCGCGTTACGGAGCCTGCGTACGGACTCCTCGCCCGGACGGGAGGTGATCAGCAGGTCGTTGATGACGGTGAGCTTGCCCTCGGGCAGCGTCCGCGCGCAGATGAGGGTGTTCATGATCTGCGAGCGGGAGTCCGGCCCCGACAGGTAGTCCAGGCACTCCTGGAACTCCCGTACTTCCCGCGGCTCGTCGGCGAACTTGTACAGCGGCACCCACTGGCCGTCCGCCCCGCGGCGCTCCACCACGTCGCAGTCGCCCTCGACACCCTCGCCGCCGGTGACGCCCGGCGCACTGACGATGCGGAAGTGCCACCCGCGCTGCTCGAACTCCCCGTAGGCGTGGGGGACGGGCTCGATGAACGTGTCGTGCGAGAAGCTCACGTCCACCAGCCAGTCCGTCTCCTCCAGACGGACCTTGAGCAGCATGTGCGCGAAGACCCGTGAGTACTCGTTGTGGTGCGGGCGCCACATGTACGCGCCGAGGAACGAGACCTCGAAGCCGATCTCGCGCAGCACCCGCTGGAAGAGGGTGTGGTTCTCGAAGCACGCTCCGCCGCGCCGGTCGGTGACGACCTTGTCGAAGAGCGAGTCGTCCTGGAGGAGCAGCCTGCCCCCTATCGCGTCCAGCGACTCGAACGGCACGCTCAGCGCGTGCGCGCGGCAGATGTCGCGCAGGACCGTGAGCGTCGGAGTGAGCGGACCCGAGTAGCCGATGCGCTGCGCATAGGCGTCCAGACGGAACACGTCGACTACCTCCCGTGCGGGGTGTCGTGCGCGGCCAGAAAGGCCGCGGCGTCGGAGATGCGGGAGCGTATGTGTGGCTGGCCGAGGGCGAGCACCTCGAACTCGGGGGCGCGCTCCTCCTCTGCGGCCGCCCTGGGAGGGGGCTGCTGAGTGTTGCTGACCTGGAGCGACTGGAAGGCCTCGATGAACGGGCGGCGTACGGACTCGTACTTCTCGATGCCCGCGCCGGAGCCGCCGCTCAGCGCCTCGTCGACCAGCCGGGCCAGGCACGCGGCGTCCTGCAACGAGGTGTTGAGGCCCTGGCCGCCGAAGGCGTGCATGCCGTGTGCGCTGTCGCCGACCAGGACGACGTTGCCCTGGCTCCACACCTTGGTGCGGACGAAGTGGTGCTGTACGCGGCGGACCTGCTCCCAGTCCGTGACGTGCTGCGCGATCCAGTCGGCCAGCCGGGGCACCACCCCGGACAGCGTCTCCACGAGGCGTTCGACGGGGCCCTCGGTCACCCGGGCCGCGGTCGCCGCGTCGGTGATCCACACCAGGACCAGGCCCTCCTCGGCGCGGCGGGTTTCCAGCAGGTAGCCGTGCGTCCCGAAGTACGCGCGTGCCATCCCGTCCCAGCCGGGCGGGCTCGGCACCACGACGTCCAGGTACGAACCGGTGGAGGGCACCACCTCGGCCGGGATGCCGGCCAGTTCGCGGATGGTGGAGGAGCGGCCGTCGGCGGCGAGCACGAACCGCGCGTCGACAGCAACGGTCTCGTCACCGGTGCGGACCGTGAGCGTGCTGCGCTCGCCCCCTTGGCCGGCGGTGAGCGTGTGTGTCTCCGCTTCCCAGAGCACCGTCACGTTCGGCAGTGCGGCGAGTTCGGCGAGGAGCAGCCGCACCAGGTCGAAGGACCGGATGGACAGCGCGTGCGGTACGGGGCAGCCGTCGAGCTCGTCGTAGCGGTGACGGGCCGCCAGATGACCGCCGAAGTAGATCTCCGCTCCGGGGATGACGCCTGCGCCCTCGGTCAGCCGCTCGAGCACTCCGAGCTGGTCGAGCAGGTGCAGGGTGACCGGCTGGACGATGTTCACCACGGCCGGGCCTGCGGGCGGCGGGCCGTCGGTGGCCGGTTCTGCGCGGCGTTCCAGCAGGGTGACTTGTCGGCCCCGGCGGCCCAGGGCCAGGGCGGCGAGCAGGCCCACGGGGCCGGCGCCCACCACACAGGCGTCCGTCGTGATCGTGCGGTCGGCAGCCGCTGACTCATCGGCCATGGGTGCTACCCCTTCTTCTCGGAGTCCGGGCCACGTACGCTGCGGCGCCGCAGTTGACAGGTGATGCGTCCGGTGGCGATGCGCCGGTCGCGCTGGTCGTGCACGGCGACCTCGTACGTCGCGACCGATGTGCCCACGAACAGGGGGGTGCAGATTCCGGTGACCGAGCCGGAGCCGCGTGCCGCCCGGTGATGGGTGACCGACAGCTCCTGTCCGAGGACCATGCCGCCGGTGCCCGCCTCCAGGACCGCGGCCAGGGAGCCCAGGGTCTCGACGAGGGCGGCGCTGGCCCCTCCGTGCAGGAAGCCGTAGTACTGGCGGCTGCCCTCCAGCGGCAGGCTGCCCACGAGTCGTTTCGGGTTCCAGTCCTCGACGACGATGCCGAGGCTGGTGGTCAGCAGATCCGGCCGGGTCAGCGTCTCCATGTCGAAAGGCGGCTCGAAGACGGCTCCGTCCTGGCGGAGTTCAGCGCCCTGTGCGGCGGTCGGGCTCATGCGGCCCTACCTGCTTTCGCACGGCCCGCGGCCACCAGACGGCTGAGCCAGCCGTACTCGGGTGCCGCGGGGCCGTCGGGTTCCGTGACGGCAGAGGCGAGCATTGCGGAGGGATCGGCGCCGGTTCCGGCCTTGCGCAGCAGTACGACGGCGGCGGCGTCGGAGACGGGCAGCGCACCCAGCGGCTCGCGGGCGTCCGTCAGACGGTCCTGCACCGAGCGGGCACGCTCGTTGGCCGCCGTCTCGACACCCACGACCACGACCTGGTCGGCGGCGTCCGCCTCGAGCAGCGAGTCGGCCAGCAGGAGCGCCTCGCCGCCGGGGTCGGTCAGATGGGACAGCGACGTCAGCGGGCCGGTGATCCCGTACTTCTTGGTGAGATGGCCGAGGATCGACGTGGTCACCGACTGGAAGAACAGCAGGGGACTGTGCACCTGCCCCTCGACCATCCGCGCGGTCGCCGTGTCGCCGGTGACGGTGTCCCCGTACATGGTGGCCAGCACCATCGCGGTGCGGTCTCCCGCGGAGCCGATCAGATTGTCCGGTGCCGCGGGGTCACCCAGGCACTTCACGACGGCCGCGTTGACGACGGGGCTGAACCGGGACAGGACGAAGCCGACGACCTTGGGGAGTTCCTCGGGGGCACCTCCCCGCACGCCCGCGGCCCGCTCGCCCCACGGCGCCAGACAGACGGCGCCGGCGACTTCACGGGGGCGGACGAAATCCTTGGCGGGTGGGATGTTCCTGGGTGCGCTCATGCTGTGTCCTCCGATGCGCGCTCCAGCACCAGGGCCGCGTTCACACCGCCGAAGGCGGCGTTGAGCGAGAGCGCGTACGTGATGTCGGCGGGCCGGGCGACGCCCGGTATGTAGTCCAGGTCGCAGGCCGGGTCCGCCTCCTGATAGCCGAGCGTGGGCGGCAGCAGCCCTTCGCACAGGGCCAGGATGGTGATGACGGCCTCGACCGCGCCGGTGGCCTCCAGCATGTGCCCGGTGCCGCTCTTGGTGGAGCTGACGGGCACCTTGGACGCGTGCGCGCCGAAGATACGGTGCAGTGCTGCGGTCTCGGCCACGTCGTTGAGCGGTGTGCCCGTGCCGTGCGCGTTGACGTAGCCGATCTGCTCCGGGGCGATGCCGGCCCGTCGGATGGCCGCGCCGGCGGCCGCGGCCATGCCCTCGCCCTGCGGGTGCGGCTGGATGACGTGGTACGCGTCGGCGGCCATGCCCCAGCCGGCCACCCTGGCCAGGACGTCGGCGCCCCGCTCGCGGGCGTGCCGTGCCGACTCCAGGACCAGGACGGCGACGCCGTCGCCCTGGAGGAGGCCCTTGCGTCCCTTGGCGAAGGGGCGTACGACGCCTTCCCTGCTCAGGGCCTTGCCCGAGTCGAACTTGGCGAAGACGTCCTCGGTGACGAGATACGCGCCGCCCGCCACGGCCACGTCGGCGCCGCCCCGGCTGATGAGTTCGGCGCCGTGTGCGATGGCGTTGGTCGACGCGACGCAGGCGTTCACGAACGACAGCCGCTGCCGGCCCAGGCCGAGTTCCTCGCCGAGCCGCTCGGCCAGGCGCGCCGGCAGGCTGTCGAGCACGCGCGGATCGACCGGCGTGCGGTCCGCGGCGACGTCCTCCCAGAAGCCCCGGTTGGCGGAGTGGTCACCCGCCGTGCCCAGGAACACCGGCGCGTCCGCTCCGTCGTGCCGAGCCATGGCCAGAGCGGCCAGGGCGCACGCCCGCAGGACTTCCGCCTGGCCGGGGGTGACGCCGGGCTTCACCGGGACGCCCGGGATCTCCGGCCCGTCTCCCTCGTACGTCGCCGCGCGGTCCGCGTGGTACGGCGTCGAGTCGAACCGGGTGACCGGGGTGAATCCGGCGCGGCCGGCGAAGAGCCCGTCACGCAGGGCCTGCGCACCGAAGCCGTACGCGGTGAAGACTCCGTATCCGGTGACGACCACGTCATGTGCCATGGGTTGCCTCTCCCTGTTCCACCCGGTCCGGGAAGTGCCGGGCCAGTACGGTCTGGGCGCCGCTCACCGAGGTGAATTCGACGAGATCCGCCTCCTCGGGCTCCCACGGGATGCCGTGCCGCTCCTCGAGGAGGTGCAGCATCCAGACGAGAGTGAGCGAGTCGACGACGAACTCGTCGGAGCCCTCGGGGCCGGGTTCGGGTGTGATTCCGCTTTCTGCGAGGAGCCGTTCGATGTCACCGCGCGTGATCAACGCCCGGCTCCCGCCACGGCCGTGCGACGGTCGACCACCACCTGGACCAGCTGGCCGAGGGTGCGCACTGTCTCGGGATCCACGTCCTCCTCCGGCAATTCGACGCCGTACTCGCCCTCCAGCTGCAGCAGCAGCTCGATCATGGCGAGTGACTCGATTTCGAGGCCGTCGGCACCGAGCGGCGTGTCCGCGTCGGCGCCTTGGGGGACGGGGAGGTTGATGACGTCGCGGATGACGGCGAGGACGAAGTCCCGGGTCTCTTCGTGCATGGTTTCGGCTCCCTTGCGGGTCATGGGGTTGGACGATCGAGGTGAGGGCCGGGGGCGGGCTCAGAGGGCGGGAACGCTCGCCCGGGAGTGCACTGAGGTGAGCGGCGGCAGTACCGGCGCGTGTGCGCCTGCCGGCCGGTGGCCGTGCACGACGGCCGCGACCTCGCGGACGGCGGCTCCCGGGTCATCGCTCCGGAAGACGCGGCGGCCCACGGCGAGGCCGCGGCAGCCGGCGTCGAGGGCGGTGGCCGCGTAGTCGGCGAGGCTCCCGCCGTCGCTGGGACCGCCGGCGACGAGGACCGGGATCGGGCAGCTCTCGGTGACCTCGGCCATGGCTTCGGCGGGCACTGCCCACGTGGTCTTCACCAGCGTGGCGCCGAGGTCGGCGGCGATGTTGACGACGTGCGAGAGCAGCGCGGGGACGTGGGGGTCGGCGATGCGGGGGCCGCGCGGATAGACCATGGCGAGGAGCGGGAGGCTCCACTCCTGGCAGGCCCGGGCCACGGTACCGAGGTCCGCCAGCTGCGCGGCCTCGGTGTCGGCGCCGATGTTCACGTGCACGCTCACCGCGTCCGCGCCGGCGCGCACGGCGTCCGCGACGTCACCGACGAGGATCTTGGCGTCGCCGTCGGGCGCGTGCGGGGTGCTCGCGCTGAGATGGACGATCAGCCCGCAGTCGTGCAGCAGTCGGGGGTCGATCGCCCGGGCCCGGCCCTTGTGCACGACGATCGCGTCGGCGCCGTTGTCCGCGACGGTGCTCACCAGCGCGTTGAACCGTGCGGCGGTGGTGATGGGACCGTCGGCCACGGAGTGGTCCATGGGCACGAACAGGAAGTGCCCGGCGCGATGCCGGGAGAGCCGGGCGAGCCTGACGTCCAGCCCGGTGGTCAGCGCAACCATCTTCGATCTACCCCCAAGTGGCGGAAACTCTGAGGGGATTCTTTCGGCGGCCCGGTGGTCGCAGAATCCTCGAAAGAGCTGCTCCTGCGGGGCGGGGAAACACGACATCCGAGGTAGCCGCACAGACAGTCCACCAGGATGTCGTCGCTGGTCAGCGGCGTACGGCGAGGGTGTCCCGCCCTGCTCCCGCCGCCCTGCCGCCCATGCTTCGGCGGACCTCGCCCGCGCCCCGGAACAGGCCGCTGACCTGGGCGTTTCGCCGACGGCCCCGACTCGGCCCGCCAACCCGGCATGCGGCCCGTGCTCTTTGGTCGAGCCCAATCGTGCTGTCCCGATGAGCGTTCCGGCCCCGCCGCTGCGACGACAGGCTTCGGAGCAGGCCGCCAGCCCGTGGACGCGGCCCGGCTCAGGAGGAGGGATTCGATGCCCGACAAGGGGGCAGTGACGCTGCCCGCCGTGGGTGCCAGGGAATTCAGGCAGGCGATGGGCCTCTTCCCCACGGGCGTCGCGGTCGTGGCGTCCGGAGCGGAAGCGAGCACCGAGGCACTGACCGTGAACTCGGTGACCTCCGTGTCGCTGGACCCGCTGCTGGTGTCGGTCTGTCTGCGGCCCGAGGCCCGTGTCTGCCGACGGATCGCCCAGCGACGGGAGTTCACCGTGAACTTCCTCGCCGCGGGCCAGCGCCACCTCTCCGCCCTCTTCGCCTCCCGCAGCCGCCCGGTCGGCAGACAGGCGCAGTGGCAGCTCGGCGATCTCGTCAGCCCGCGCGGCTCGGTGCTGGTCCACGGAGCCCTGGCGTCGCTGGAGTGCGCGGTGGAGACGCTGGCCGAAGGCGGGGACCACGTCATCGTCCTCGGCCGGGTCGAGGCCCTCCACCTGGGCGATACGGACCGGGATCCGCTGGTGTTCCACCGCGGGGACTACACACGGCTCGCCTCGTACGCGGACGCGCCAGGGCTGCGCGGGTCATCGGTCGACCGAGCAACGACTCCAGGCCGCTGAGGCGGTCGGAAAGGTGCAGAACATGGCGCAGGCCGTCGCCGGAAGCAGGGCGGGGATCACCGCCGGAATCCGGGAGATCGGTGTCTACGTCCCCGAGCGCGAGGTGACGAATCAGGAACTGGAACAGACCCTCGACACCACCGACGCGTGGATCCGGGACAACATCGGTGTGGAGACCCGCCGTTATTCGGACCCCGACGACTGGACCTCGGACCTGGGGGCGCGCGCCCTGCTCGACGCCTGTGCGCGGGCCGGCGTCTCACCCGGCTCCGTGGACCTGGTGATCTGCGGGACGTACACCCCCGACCGTATGCTGCCGAGCACCGCCGTGACCCTCATGGAAAAGGCGGGCATCAGCGGCACGCCCGGCTTCGACGTGAACAGCGGAGGCTGCCCCGGTTCGGTCTTCGCGCTGGAGATCGGCGCCAACTTCATCGCGTCGGGCGCCTACCGCCGGGTGGCCGTGGTCCTCGGCGACGTCAACACCAAGATCTTCGATCCACAGGACCGTACCGTGGCGGTCATCTTCGGCGACGCGGCCGCCTGCTATCTGCTGGAGCCCGTCGTCTCGGGCCTCTCCGGGCTGTCCCCGGCGCGCCTGGGCAGCGAACCGTCCGGCCAGTCGATCGGCTACGTGACGCGTGAGCCCCGCTTCGACGAGAACGGCGAACGGCGACACTCCGGCTTCGGCGACAACTTCACCGTCATGGTCGGCCGCGGTATCCGCGACTTCGTGCTCGGCACCGTTCCCGGACTCATCGAGAAGACCGTGGCCGACGCCGGACTCAGCCTCGGCGACATCGACTTCTACGCGCTGCACCAGGCCAACCGGCACATGGTGCACACGATTCTGGACACGCTCGGCCAGCCGCGCGACAAGACGCTGACCAACATCCAGCGCATCGGGAACACCTCCGGGGCCTCGGTCCCCCTGGTCCTGCGTGACGCGCTCGACACCAACAGGATCAGGCGCGGTGACCGGCTGGTGCTGGGCGCCTTCGGCGCCGGACTCAACTACGGGGCGATGGTGGCGCGTTGGTGCGGCCCCGAGGACTTCTCCTGATCCCGGCCCGCCCGGCCCGCCCGGCCCGCCCGGCCCACGCCCGGCCACCGCCCGCCGACACGCTCCACGCGCGTCAGTTCCACGCAATGCACGCACCACACAACGCACCGAGGGAGTCCGCATGGGAAGCGTGACAGGAAGTATCAGCATCGAGGCGCCGGCCGCCGACGTGTTCGCCGTCGTCTCCGACCCGGAGCGGCTGCCCGACTGGTGCACCGACTTCGCGCGGGCGTCGCGCAGGGAGGGCGACCACTGGATCGTGGACACGCCGTTCGGCCCGGTCGAGGTGCGCTCCTCGGCCGATCCCCCGACGGGAGTAGTCGACTTCCGCGTCGTCTCCGAGCACGGTGACCACCAGGCGTTCACCCGTCTCATCGCGGTGTCCGACCGGACCACCGAGTACGTCTTCACCCGGCTGTTCGGCGCCTCGGAGGGCGAGTCCGACGCACCCCAGCTCCTCTCCGTCATCGAGGCGCGGCTCAAGAACCTCGCCGCCCTGTTCTGAACGGGATTCACCGGTACCGGTCATCGGCCGACCCGACCCGCTCCCCACCTGCCCGCATCCCCGCATCCCCACATCCCACATCCCTGCATCTGCGCACTCCCGCGTTCCCGGAAAGGAAAGTCCGTGAAGTTTGCCTGGATCGATCTGCGTTCGGTGAGCTCCGAGCAGCGAGAGGCCGTGGTCGACGCCGCCGTCCACGCTCGCCTCGAAGGCGTCCTCGACGACAGCCTGGAGGTCCTCGCCACGCTGCCGCCGACCGTTCTCAAGGTGCTGCTGCCGGCCGCGGGCGCGCCGCTGCCGCCCGAGGCCGCGGACGTCGCCGACATCGTCCTGACCCCCATCTCGACCGTCGAGGAGCTGGACAAGCTCAAGCTCACGGCGGACGGCGACACCTCCGTGGGCGCCTTCGTCGACGTGGTCGACGACCCGACTCTGCGGCTGGCCTGCGCCGCGGCGATCGCCCTGCCGAACACCCTGGTCAAGTTCCGCGATCCGACCAAGATCCCGCTGGAGATCGTCATCGCCGCGGCCGACAAGTCCCCGGGCCGGCTGGTCTGCGAGGCCGGCGACCTGGAAGAGGCCGGCATCATCGTCGACGTCCTGGAGAAGGGCTCCGACGGTCTGCTGTACGGCCCGAAGGACGCGAACGGGGTCTTCGGCCTGGTCGAACTGCTCGGCAGCCAGACCCCGGACCTGGACCTGACCACGCTCACGGTCCAGTCGATCGAACACAACGGACTGGGCGACCGCATCTGCGTCGACACCTGCACCCACTTCGGCAAGGACGAGGGCATCCTCGTCGGTTCGTACGCCTCGGGCTTCATCCTGGGCGTGAGCGAGACCCACCCGCTGCCGTACATGCCCACCCGCCCGTTCCGGGTCAACGCCGGTGCGCTGCACTCGTACGTCCTCGGCGCGGACAACCGCACCAACTACCTGAGCGAGCTGCGCGCGGGCAGCACGATCCTGGGCGTCACCGCGGAGGGCAAGACCCGCCGGATCGTGGTCGGCCGGGTGAAGCTGGAGTCGCGTCCGCTGCTCACCATCCGTGCCGTGTCGCCGGAGGGCGTCGAGGTCAGCCTCACCGTGCAGGACGACTGGCACGTCCGGGTCCTCGGTCCGGGCGCCGCGGTGCTCAACGTCACCGAGCTCAAGGCGGGCGACCAGCTGCTCGGCTACATAGCCACCGACAAGCGGCACGTGGGCTGGCCGGTCGCCGAGTTCTGCATCGAAAAGTAACCCGGGAAGCTGCCGGCACACGTCGGCGCGCACGATCCCGATCCGCCAGGACCTGCCCCGGAGAGTCCTCCCCCGGCTCTCCGGGGCATCCGCGCACCGAATGGGGAGTACTACCTGATGGCCGACACCAGCCAGTTGACGCAAGACCCCGCCCGGGGGGTGACACCCATGCGCCTTGCGCCCTTCACGGCCACGGTGGAACGCGGCAGACTGCGGTTCTTCGCGAGCGTCATCGGCCTGGAGGACAGCGAGTTCACCAGCCTGGAACGGGCCCGGGCGGCCGGACACCGCGATCTGCCGGTGCCTCCCACCTTCCTGTTCGGCCTCGAACTGGAGCACCAGCAGGGGGAGTCCGGTCCGGACGGCCCCCGGGTGGACCCGAGCCGGGTCCTGCACACCGAGCAGTCGTTCACGTACCACGAGACCGCACACGCGGGCGATGAGCTCGTCTTCTCTCCCGTGATCACGGACGTGTACCACCGGCGCGCCGGAACCATGGAGTTCGTGGTCAGGGACACGACCGTCACCCGGCCCGACGGGACTCCTGTCGCGGATCTGCACCAGGTGATCCTCGTGCGGCACGAGGGCGGTGCGTGATGGCCGAACCGACCCCCGACCCCCTGCTGGGGGCCGGCCTCCCGGACCTGCGTCCGGAGGCGGTCACCCGGGCGACGCTCGCCCTGTTCGCCGGTGCGTCCGGTGACCACAATCCGATCCACATCGACACCGACGCGGCCCGCGCGGCCGGCTTCGACGACGTCCTGGCGCACGGCATGCTCTCGATGGCCTTCCTCGGCAGACTCGTGACCTCCTGGGTCTCCGTCGACGCCGTCCGCTCCCTCAAGGCGCGCTTCTCCGCCATGACTCCCGTGCACGCGCGGCCGCACTGCACCGGACGCGTCACCGCCGTCGAGGAGGGAGCCGACGGCGAGCGCCTCGCCAGGATCGCGCTGGCCGTCCGGCTCGAGGACGGCACGCTGACGGTGCGCGGCGAGGCCGTGGTGGCGGCCGACGCGCTTCCCGCGGGCACGGCGCCCTGACCCGTACGACCTCATCACGTCCCTAAGGAGGACACGAACGATGGCACGTTCCGTGCTGGTCACCGGAGGAAACCGGGGCATCGGTCTCGCGGTCGCCCGCGCGTTCCTGGAGAACGGCGACAAGGTCGCGGTGACCCACCGTGGCACGCCACCGCCCGACGGCCTCTTCGGGGTGCGGTGCGATGTGACCGACACCGAGCAGGTGGAGACGGCGTTCAAGGAGGCCGAGGACGCTCACGGCCCCGTCGAGGTCCTGGTGTCCAACGCCGGGATCACCGACGACGCGCTGCTGCTGAGGATGTCCGAGGAGCGCTTCACCTCGGTTCTCGACACCAACCTGACCGGCGCCTACCGGTTCGCGCGGCGCGCTGCGCGCAGCATGCTCAAGGGCCGCTGGGGACGGGTGATCCTGATGTCCTCGGTGGCCGGCATGACCGGCACGGTCGGCCAGGTCAACTACGCGGCCAGCAAGTCGGGGATGATCGGCATGGCCCGCTCCATGGCGCGTGAGCTCGGTTCCCGGGGGATCACCGTGAACGTCGTGGCGCCCGGCCTGGTGCTCACCGACATGGCCGCGAAGCTGCCCGAGGAGCGTCGCGAGCAGATGCGCGGCCAGATCCCGCTGGGCCGGCACGGCGACGTCGGGGAGGTGGCCGCCGCGGTCCGCTGGCTCGCCTCCGACGAGGCCGGTTATGTCACCGGCGCGGTGCTGCCGGTCGACGGGGGCCTCGGCATGGGGCACTGATCCGCCGACTGCGAACGGGGTCGGGGCGCGCCAACAGACAAGCGGCGCGCCCCGACCCGTTTCCGTGACTGTCCCTCGTATCGCAACCCGCGTATCGCAAGGGGCATGTTCGCCACGGGATGGCTCGCTACGGAATCGTCAGGACGATCTTGCCGAAGAGGTCGCCCCGCTCCATGCGCGCGAAGGCCCGGTGGATCTGCCGCATGGGGAACACCGAGTCGACGATGGGCCGTACGCCCTTGGCCACGCAGAAGTCGAGGAGCGCCGCGAGCTCCTTCTTGGTGCCCATCGTCGAGCCGATGACCCGCAACTCACGGTAGAAGATGTGCTGCAGCTCGCCCAGCGGCGGGTTCGGGCCGCTGGTGGCGCCGGAGATGACGAGCCTGCCGCCGTTCTTGAGCGCGCGGACCGAGTGGGACCAGGTCGCCGCCCCCACCGTCTCCAGGACCGCATCCACCCGCTGCGGCAGGCGCGCCCCCACCTCGAACGCGGCCTCCGCGCCCAGGGCGACGGCCCGCTTGCGCTTGACGTCGTCACGGCTGGTGACGAAGACGCGGAAGCCGGCCGCGGAGCCGAGCACCACCGCCGCGGTCGCCACTCCGCCGCCGGCGCCCTGCACGAGAACGGTGTCCCCCGGGCGGAGTTCCGCGTTGGTGAACAGCATCCGGTACGCGGTCAGCCACGCCCCCGGCAGGCACGCGGCCTCCTCGAAGCCGAGCTCGGGCGGCATCGGGAGCAGGTTCCAGCGCGGTACGGCGATCCGCTCCGCGAACGTGCCCGGGTACCGCTCCGAGAGCATGGAGCGCTCCTCGTCCGGCTCGATGCCGTGACCGCTCTCGCCGATGACGGAGTGGATGACGACCGCGTTGCCCTCGGCGTCCTCGCCGGCGCCGTCGCAGCCCAGGATCTTCGGCAGGCTCTCCTCGCTCAGCCCCACTCCGCGCAGCGACCACAGGTCGTGGTGGTTGAGCGAAGCGGCGCGCAGCCGGACGGTCGTCCATCCGTGGGGTACCGAGGGCTCCGGCACCTCGCCCAACTCCAGTCCCTTCAAGGGGTTCTCGGGATCGATACGGGCGGCGTAGGAAGCGATCATGGCCCGAGGCTAATCCTCTGGAGCGGTCAACCGGCTGCCCGGCAGGAGTCCCTCTTCGGCTGCGACGAACGGGCACTGCCAACGGGCGTTACCCCGGCGCGGACCGGGCGCGACGCTGGCAGGGCAGTACGGGGCATTCGCACACACCCCCGTGCACTGACCGGGCGAGTGAGCTCTCGCGCGCCGCCGCCGGCGGGATCCGCCTGCGCGTCGGCGCCGGGCGACTCGGGGCCCCGCAAAGCCACTCGTCCGCCCCGCACTGGCTGGTGGTGGCGGTGCAACAGCGGCCGCCACCACCAGCAGCACAGCCATCCATCCAGCCGCCGCGCCGGCGGCGCTCGCCAGAGGAGAGTCCCGACCAATGACGAAGGCTCCCAGTCCCGCTTCCCATGGTGTCGGCATCCGGGCCATCGGAGGGTATGTGCCGGACCGTGTGGTGACCAACGCCGACCTCGAGAAGACACTGGACACCACGGACGCGTGGATCAGCGAGCACATCGGAATCACCTCCCGGCACTGGTCCGCGCCCGAGGAGCGCACCTCCGACCTGGGCGCCGCCGCACTGCTCGACGCCTGCGAGCGCGCCGGCGTCAGCCCCGACTCGGTCGACCTGCTGATCTGCGGCACCTTCACCCCCGACCACATGCTGCCCGCTGCCGCCGTGGCCATCGCCCGGAAGCTCGGGCTCACGGGGGTCCCCGGGTTCGACGTGAACAGCGGGGGCTGCCCCGGCGGTACCTTCGCGCTCGACGTCGGTGCGAAGTACCTGATGTCGGGCCAGTACCGGCGGATCGCAGTGGTCCTCGCCGACACCACCAGCAAGACCCTCGACCCGGAGGACCGCACCGTCGGTGTGATCTTCGGTGACGCGGCGGCCTGCTACCTGCTGGAACCGTGCGCCCTGGGAACGGGCATGACGCCCGCACTGCTGCGCAGCGACCCGAACGCCTACGAGACCGCCTTCGTCAAGCGGGAGCAGCGCACCTGGTCCACGGACGGCGGCGGCAAGCTGTCGGGCTTCGGCAACAACTTCATGCACATGCACGGCCGTTCGGTGCGCAACTTCGCGCTGGACACCATGCCGAACTTCGTCCTCGAACTGCTCGAGCACCACGCGATGACGGTCGACGACATCGACCTGATCATCTTTCACCAGGCCAACTACCACCTGATCCACCTCCTCATGGAGAAGATCGGGCTGCCCGCGGAGCGCACGCTCACCAACGTCGAGCGGCTGGGGAACACCTCCGGAGCGGGCGTGCCGCTGGTGCTTCGCGAAGCCCTCGACACCGGACGGATCAAGCCGGGTGACACCGTCGTACTCGCCTCGTTCGGGGCCGGGATGAGCCATGGCGGCACGGTCATCAAGTGGACCGCGCAGGACGACTTCCTGGCGCCGGCCGCGTAAATGGACGTCCAAGGAACGACCGCGCTCGTCGCCGGCGGCACCTCCGGCCTCGGCCTCGCCGTGGCCGGGCGGCTGCTGACGGCGGGCGCCGGCGTGGTGCTCATGGGGCGCGACGCGGTCCGCGGGCAGCAGGCCGTCGCGGCACTCGGCCAGGGCGCCTCGTTCGTGGCCGGCGACATCACGCATCCCGACGACGTGGCCGCGGCGGTCGCCGAGGCCGAGCGCAGGGGCGGCCCGCAGGTGGTCGTCAACTGCGCGGGAACCACCGGAGCCGGGCGCGTCGTCGGCCGCAGGGGCCCGCTGCCCCTCGCGGAGTTCCAGCGTCTCGTCCAGGTCAACCTGGTCGGCACCTTCGACCTGGTCCGGACAGCCGCGGCCGCGATGCTGCGGCGCCCGGAGCGCGACGGCGACGCGGGCGGCCCCGGGGAGCGCGGTGTCATCGTCTGCACCTCCTCCATCGCGGCCTACGACGGTCAGCAGGGCCAGGCGGCCTACGCGGCATCGAAGGCGGGCGTCGTCGGCATGACCCTGCCGCTCGCCCGCGACCTCGCCGAATACGCGGTGCGGGTGGTGACCGTGGCGCCCGGCCTGTTCGAAACCCCGATGTTCGCCGGACTGCCCGACCGGGTGCGCGATGCGCTGGTGAGCGGCACCCCGTATCCGCAGCGCCTGGGCCGCCCCGAGGAGTTCGCGGCCCTGGTCCAGCACATCGTGGAGAACCCCATGATCAACGGCGAGGTGGTCCGGCTCGACGGGGCCTCGCGCCTCGCGACTACCTGAGGAACGGACGGAAATGGCGGACAGCACTCAGTTCAGGTCCTGGCTCGAGTCCCGTTTGACCGGGCCCGGCAATGACGACATATGGGCCGTCGGGGAGACGGTGGTCACCCGGCGGCAGCTGACGGAACGCGTCGCGTTCGAGCGGGAGGCGCTCCGGGCGCGCAACATCACCGAGGGCAGCGCGGTGGCCGTGCAGATGATGCCGAGCTTCACCATGCTGTCGACGCTCTTCGCCCTGTGGTCGGCGGGTGCCCAGGTGCAGCTGCTCGACCCCCGGCTGACCAGGGTGGAGACCGTCCGGTTACGCGAACTGTGCGAGCCCCAGTTCCACATCACCTCCGGCGACCTCGGCGGGGTGTTCAGCTCCTTCCGTGACGAGACGTCCGTCGAGGTGGTCCGGCTGCGGACCGGGCGCCCCGCCCAGTTGGCCCATCCCCTGGTGCAGTTCAGCTCCGGATCGACGGGTCTGCCGAAGGTGATCGGACGCACCGGTGCGTCGTTGCGCGCGGAGCTGGAGCGCTTCGCGCGTCTGCCCGAGATGCCGCGCACCGGCGAGCGGGTACTCCTGCTGAGCTCGATCATGCACTCCTTCGGTCTGATCGGCGGCGTGCTGCACAGCCTCGACGTCGGTGCGCCCGTGCACTTCAGCAGCCGGCCGCAGGCGCGGGAGCTGGTGCGGCTGCTGGCCGAGCGGGAGATCACGGCAGTCTTCGGCGTGCCGCTCCACTTCAGCCTGCTCAGCCGCGTACCGGAGCTGCCCGAACTCCCGGCCCTTCGCCTGGCGGTCAGCGGCGGCGAGGTGCTCGACGCCAAGGTGTACGAGGAGTTCAAGACCGCCTACGGCATCGCCATCGGCCAGGCGTACGGCATGACGGAGACCGGCATCATCGCCACCGACCTGGGCGGCCGCTACGGCCCGCCGGTTGTCGGCGAGGTCGTGCCGGGTCTGGAGACCGAGGTCCGCGAGGGCACCCTGCGCGTCCGGTTGCCCGAGTCCCCGTACCTGTACGCGGACCGTGCGGACCGCTACCAGGACGGCTGGCTCGACACCAAGGACCGGTGCTCGGTGCGGCCCGGCAGCGGGGCGCTGGAGATCGCGGGCCGCGCGGACTCCCTGGTCGCCGTGGGCGGCTTGAAGGTTGACCTGACGGAGGTGGAGCAGGTCCTGACGGAACACCCGCTGATCGATGAGGCCGTGGTGGTGTTCGGCGACTCGATCGAGGCCCATGTGGTCACGGCCGGCGAACTGTCCCGCCGGGAACTCCTCGGCTGGTGCCGGGAACGACTCGCGTCGTACAAGGTGCCGCGCGCCTTCCACTATGTCGCCACGCTGCCGCGCACCCCGAACGGAAAGCTCGTACGCAACCGTGAGCTGTTGCACACGGCCCATGGACGACGTCCGAGAACGGTGGTTTCCTGAGCTGTCGCGAGATTGCGGAACTGTTACTTCCGTGCCAAGAGACCTCTAAGGAACCCCCTGAGTGCTCTGGGTTTGAGTTTGCTGTGAACAGTCCGCCGCCGTGCGGATGTGAACAAGGGGGACCACGTCGTGCGATCGGTACGAGACGGTTACGAACGCGCACCACAGGAGGTGACCGCCGGAGGCGACAGCGAGGTGGTCGCCGAGGACACGCGAGGCGGCCCGGAGCCGGGCGGCACCGAAGCGCTGGAACAGCTGGCCCTGGAAGCCGAGGCGGCGATCGCCCGGCTGCGGCAGTCCCTCGAGGCGCTGCCGCAGCCGGGCTTAGCCGTCGGCCAGGGACAGCGCCTGGCCGACAGGGACCTGGAGAGCTTCATGGCCCAGGCCGCCGGCACCGTTTCCGGGCCGGTGCTGGAGATGCAACCGGGCGCGGGCGAGCGGCCCGGGCCACTCAAGCGGCTGCCCGCGCTCGCCGCTGAACTCTTCGAGCGCCGCCTGGAGTTCCATGTCCTGTGTCAGCACGTCACACATTTCGATCCCGAACTGAGGGAGGAACTGCGGCTGCTGGAAGAGCAGGGCGGCCTGGTCAGGACCATGGAGACCCTGCCGGGCTGGTTTCTCGTCTTCAGCGACTCGCTCGCCCTGGTCCCCGCTTCCGACGGGGAAGGGGTGTCCGCGGTGCGTGACCCCGCGGCGGTCGGGGTCCTGCAGGCGGTCTTCACCGACTACTGGCTCCGGGCCCGCCCGTTCTCGCAGGGCGGCTGGCGCAGGACGCACATCGAGGTCGTCTCGCAGGAGGTCAACGCCGTCATCGTCAGGATGCTGTGCACGGGTGCCAAGGACGAGCTCGTCGCCAAACGCCTGGGCATGTCCGTACGCACCCTGCGCCGCCGCATCGCCGAAATGCTGGACGGGCTGGGTGCTGCGAGCCGTTTCCAGGCCGGATTCGAGATCGGCCGTTCCCTGGGGGACGAGGTCATCTGTGACGCCGAACGCCCCCTGGAGGATCGATTCGGCGCATCGGCTTGAGGCCCGGCACATCAGTTTGATGCCAGTCAGGAACCTGAGGTTCGTAGAAGTGGATTGAGCCGCATGGTTCGACCAGGATGTACTTCGGAGCGTCCCGGTCCTGGCCGATGAAGTCCTAGCGTCCTATACGCGAGAATCCGCTGCTCCACAAACAAGGAGCCGCGGATTCTCGTGTGTAGCGCTCCACGTCTCACGAAGATTCGATGAAGTGCTTACAGGGGGTTGGCATGTCGGATTCGGTGATGCTCAAGGAATACTCCGCCGCCGATACGGATTCGGCGGCGGCAAGAGGTGTTCTCGTCTCCTTGTCGAGCGAGATCATACGCTGGGGTATCTGCAACATGCTTGAGCGGCTGGATCCGCCGCGCCCTGTCGAACCGCACAGTGATGTCGCGTCCGCGGCGGAGGTGCTGCGCAGCGGCCGGTACTCGCTGGTCATCGTCGACGCGGCCGACGGCGAGGACGCCCTGCTGCGGCTGACGGAGGACGCCGGGCGGCTCGGCGTGAAAGTACTCGTTCTGCTGGACCGCGCCGACGCGGCCACGGTGGAACGGATCGCGGCTCTGCCGGCCGACGGGTTTCTCGTGCAGTCCGACCTCACGCTGGACTGCATGAGCGAGGCGCTGGAGGGCCTCGACCGGGGCGATCTGCCGATTCCGGCGAACCTGGTGCGCCAGCTCATGGCCCGGGCCCGCACCGGCACCCGCGCCTACCAGGCGCAGGTGCGGCTGACCCCGCGGGAGCACGACGTCCTGCACCTGATGGGCGAGGGGCTGAGCAACAAGCAGATAGCCAGGCAGTTCGGGATATCGGTGCACGGCGTGAAACGGCATGTCACCAACGTGCTGGCCAAGCTCAACTGCCCCAACCGCACGCAGGCGGTGTCGATCGCGATCAAACAGGGCCTGCTCGGCAATGGCTGACCTGCCCGACGTCCCGGCCGTCCACCTCAGCAGGGTGCACGCGCCGGGACCCGGCACCGGTCCGGAACGGGACCGGGCGCTCCTCAGCCCGGCCGAACGGGCCCGGGCCGACTGCATGCCGCAGTGCGCACGCGGGGTGTGGATCCGCTCCCGCGCGCTGCTGCGAACGGTGGTGGCACGGTACCTGGGCTGTGCCGCCCACGAGGTGCGGCTGGCCCGCGACGGGCAGGGCCGTCCGGTGCTGCCGGACGAGCCCGGCGTGCACATCAGTCTGGCGCACACGACCGGCTGTTGTGCGGTGGCGGTCAGTACGGCGGGCCCGGTGGGCGTGGACGTCGAGTGGGTCCGGCCGGTGAGCCTGCCCGACGGACTGGCCGGGCGCATCCTCGGACCCGCCGAGCTCGAGGAGTGGGACCGGGTCGCCGGCCCGGACCGCGCGCGGTGGCTGCTGCGCCGCTGGACCTGGAAGGAAGCACTGCTCAAGGCCGAAGGCACCGGACTGCGAGGCGGCTTGCGGTCCTTCGAGGTGGGGCGGACATCGGCCGGGCTACGGGTCCACACCGCCCGCCACCGGCCGGAGTGCTGGTGGGTCGGGGAGGTCCCCGCGGGTCCGCTGCACATCGCCGCGGTCGCCCGTGACCGGCGGAGAACCGCTCTGCCCTGACGGACACGAGCTCTCCGCGCACCCGGCTTCCAAAGGGGCTCCAACAGTATCTCCCGCTCGATCGAAAGGAATTCCCTATGGCGAGAGATGTGAAAGGCCGGATCGTGCGGCCCGTACACGCGGTGCTGATAACCCGGCGTCTTGACGACGGAATTCAGGCGTCGCCCGTCTCCGCGCTGGCGATCGGCGAGGAGTGTTTTCTCGTCACGACCAGTGAGGTGACCGCCAAGACACGGAACATTCAGCGCGATCCCCGGGTGGCGCTCTGTGTGGTGTCCGAGAACTGGTACGGGCCCTGGCAGACGATCGAGGGCAAGGCGGAGATCCGTACCCTGCCCGACGCATTCGAGGACCTCAAGGAATTCCACCGCGTGCGCGACGGCGGATCCCTGGGCGCGGGAGCGGACTTCGACGGCAGACTGCTCGCAGCCTGGGAGGCCGAGGCCAAGGTGCTGATCGCGGTGCGCGCCGAGCGCATCGCCCGCGCCCCCTCGCTGGACGAACTGGCCGCCACCATCGCGTCCCGGCCGCGCAGGAGTCGTTGACGCCCTTCCCCGCTCAACCTCTCCTTCCCTCCACACAGTCCGTCCCCTTCCGCACCCTCGGTTTCGAATATCAGTTCGAATCATTCCCAGGGAGAAGAGATGAAACGCATCGCACCCCTAGCCCTCGGCATGTTCGCCATCGGGCTCGACGCCTTCGTCCTGTCCGGGCTGCTTCCGGGCATGGCCGACTCCTTCGACGTGTCCCTGGCCGCCGTGGCCCAGGTCGTCACCGGATTCACCTTCGCTTTCGCGCTCAGCGCCCCCCTGCTCGCCGTGGCCACGGCGAAGATCGGGCGCAAGAAGCTGGCCCTCTACGCGCTCGCCATCTTCGGGCTCGCCAACGCGGCCAGCGCGCTCGCGCCCTCGCTGTGGGTGCTGGTGCTCGTTCGCGTACTGGCCGGTGCCATCGGCGGTGTCTACTCACCGGCCGCCGTGGGCACGGCCGTTCAGCTCGTGCCGCCGGCCCAGCAGGGACGTGCGCTCGGCACCATCATGAGCGGTCTGTCCGTGTCGACGATCCTCGGTGTGCCGGTGGGCGTACTGGTCGGCACCCAGATCGGCTGGCGTGCTGCTCTGTGGGTCGTCGTCGGCGTCATCGTCCTCGCGATCGTCGCCATCGCGGCGCTCGTCCCGTCGGTCGGCGCCACACCGACGCCCAGCCTCAAGGACCGCTTCGCCGTCCTGGGCGACGGCCGCGTACTGGTGCGGATGTTCGTGATGTTCCTGTACGGCGTCGCGCAGATGGGCCTCGTCTACACGTTCCTGCCCGCGATCCTCGAGGACAGCGCCGGCGTCTCCACCAAGAGCCTGCCCATCTATCTGCTGGTCGCCGGTGTGACCTCGTTCGTCGGCAACGCCCTGGCCGGCGCCCGCCTCGACAAGGGCACCTCGCCCAAGGCCATGCTCGGCGTGGCGCTCGCGGCCGTGGCGGCCATCATCGCCGTCTTCCCCTACGGCGCGTTCAACGCCGTCGCCGCCGGAGTCGTCATCCTCTTCTACGGCTTCGCCGTGGCGCACGTCCAACTGCCGCTGCAGTACCAGCTGATGCGCATCGTGCCGCAGCACACCAGCATCGTGGTCTCGCTGCTCAACTCCGCCCTGTACCTGGGCACCGCGGCCGGTGCCGCGCTCGGCGGCGCCGTGCTCGCGGGCGCCTCGACGACGGCGCTCACCTGGACGGGTGCCGCCGTGGTGGCCCTGGCCCTGGTCATCGGCGTCGCCACCAAGCAGGGTGCCGCGCCGCAGGCCGCACCGGGCGCCGAGCCCCCGCGCGGCGCACAGCAGCCGGGCTCCGTCGGCGCCTCCGCGGACGCCGCTTCCTGACCCGCTTCGCGCCGCACCGTCCCGTACGCAGGATGCCGCGGCACGCCCGCGGCCGGGGCGACGTCCGTACTGACCCCCTGAGCCGATGCGCGTGCCGCACGCGGTCACCCGACGCACGCCTCAACGACTGTCTTGGGAGTACCCCTTCGTGGCCACGTTTCTGTACCGGCTCGGCCGGCTCGCCTTCCGGCGACGACACCTCGTCCTCCTGATCTGGGTGACGCTGCTCGCGCTCGCAGGGTTCGGCGCGTCCTCCGCGCCCCCCGCCGCGTCCAGCTCGTCCACCGTTCCCGGCACGGAGGCCCAGAAGGCCTTCGACCTGCTCGACCAGCGCTTCCCCGGCTCCAGCTCCGGCGGAGCCACCGCCCGGATCGTCTTCCGGGCCGACGGCGGCGGGAAGATCACCGACACCGCCGACAAGAAGAAGATCGGCGAGATCGTCGCCGGCCTCAAGTCCGGCTCGAAGCAACTGGAGTCGGCCACCGACCCGTTCGCCGCGGGCGCCGTCAGCAAGGACGGCTCGACCGCGTACTCCTCCGTCACGTACAAGGTCACCTCGGCGGAGCTGACCGACACGACCCGTGAGTCCCTGAAGGAGACGGCCGTTACGGCTGGGCGCTCCGGGCTCGTGGCGGAAATCGGCGGTGACGCGCTGGCGGCGCGGCCCGAGACCGGACCGTCCGAGATCATCGGTGTCGCGGTCGCCGCGGTCGTCCTCGTCGTCACCTTCGGCTCGCTGGTCGCGGCCGGGCTGCCGCTGCTGACCGCGCTGATCGGGGTCGGCATCGGCGTCTCGACCATCGCCGCGCTCGCCCACGCCCTCGACCTGGGGACCACGACATCGACGCTCGCGATGATGCTCGGCCTCGCGGTCGGCATCGACTACGCGCTGTTCATCGTCTCCCGCTACCGGGCCGAGCTGGCCGAGGGCCGCGAGCGCGAGGAGGCGGCCGGCCGGGCCGTCGGCACCGCCGGAGCGGCGGTGGTCTTCGCCGGCCTGACCGTGGTCATCGCGCTGGTCGGCCTGGCTGTCGTCAACATCCCGATCCTGACGAAGATGGGCGTCGCCGCGGCGGGCACGGTCGCCGTCGCCGTTCTCATCGCGCTCACCCTCATCCCGGCGCTGCTCGGCTACGCGGGCAAGCGCGTCCATGGTCGCAAGGCCCGCAAAGCCATGGCCGGGTCGGCCCAGTCGTCGGCCCAGTCGTCGGCGAACTCCGCGACGAAGCTCAACGCGGGTACGCGCTGGGCCCGGTTCGTGCTGCGCCACCGGGTTCCGCTGCTGCTCGTGGGCGTGCTCGGTCTGGGGGCGGCCGCCGTACCCGTGGCCTCGCTGAAGGTCGGCATGCCGGACGGTAGCTGGCAGGCGCCTCACACCACCCAGCGCAAGGCCTACGACCTGCTCTCCGATGCCTTCGGGCCCGGCTTCAACGGTCCGCTGGTGACGGTTGTCGACGCCCGGGGCTCGCGCGACCCCAAGGGCGCCGTCGCCGAGGTCGAGCAGCGGATCAAGACGCTGCACGGTATCGCCGCCGTGACCCCGGCGGCCTTCAACGAGGCGGGCGACACCGCGACGATCACCGTGGTGCCGTCGTCGAAGCCGAGCTCGGCCGAGACCGAGGACCTGGTTCACACGCTCCGCGGCGAGGGCGGCAGGATCAGGTCGGACACGGGAGCCCAGATGCTCGTCACGGGCGCCACCGCGATGAACATCGACGTCTCGCAGAAGCTCAGCGACGCGCTGCTGCCCTACCTGGCGCTGGTCGTGGGCCTGGCGTTCCTGCTCCTCATGGTGGTCTTCCGTTCGGTGCTCGTCCCGCTGAAGGCGGCGCTCGGCTTCCTGCTGTCGGTGGTGGCGGCACTCGGCGCGGTCGTCGCGGTGTACCAGTGGGGCTGGCTCGGCTCCCTGTTCGGCGTCGAGCAGACCGGCCCGATCATGAGCATGATGCCGATCTTCCTGGTGGGTGTCGTCTTCGGCCTCGCGATGGACTACGAGGTGTTCCTTGTGACCCGGATGCGGGAGGCATACGTCCACGGCGAACGCTCTGACGAGACGATCGTCACCGGCTTCCGGCACGGCACCCGGGTGGTGACGGCCGCAGCCGTCATCATGATGGCCGTCTTCGCCGGCTTCATCGGATCCAGCGAGCAGATGGTGAAGATGATCGGTTTCGGTCTTGCGACCGCCGTCTTCTTCGACGCGTTCGTCGTCCGCATGACGATCGTGCCGGCGGTGCTCGGCCTGCTCGGCGAGCGGGCCTGGTGGCTGCCGAAGTGGCTGGACCGCGGGCTGCCGAACGTGGATGTCGAGGGCGAGGGGCTGCGCAGGCGGCTCGCCGCCGAGGCGGGCACCGCCGTCGGCGCGGGCGGGGATCCCGGCCGGGACAAGGAGCTGATCCGGGGCTGACCGGCTTCGGGGTCCGCACGGCGGTTGCCGTGCGGGCCCCCATCCCCGGCTTCCCCCGCCGCCCGGCGCGCCTTTGGGCGCGGGTTGGCACATGCTGGTGATACGAGGTGCGGGCGTCCGTAGCGGGAGGACGCGACATGGTGGGCGAGGAAGCCCCGAGGGCGGCCGGGGCCCGGCAGTCCGGCATCGGCGCCGCGACCCGGCGCCGCCGGACCGGGGACGAGGACGCCCTGGTCACGTCGCTGGCGCCGGTCCTGACAGGAGCCATACGGGTCGGCGGCGGGTACGGCGGCGCGGTCTACCTGCGCTCGCGCGACCGCCGCTCCCTCGTACTGGCCCTGGTCGCCGGGATACCGCGCTCGCTGATCAAGGCGTGGTGGCGGATGCCGGTCAGCGGGGCACTCCCGACCTCCGAGGCGTACCGCACCGAGCAGCCCGTCCACCTGGCGGACGAGGGCGAGACCATGCGCCGCTTCCCGCAACTGGCGGCCGGGCTGCCCTATCCGTTCGCTTCCTCCTACCTGCCCGTCCGCGCGGGCGACGAGGTCGCGGGCATCCTGGTCGTCCTCAGATCCACCACGCACCACGTCGGCGGCGAGGGTCACCAGGACACCGAGGCCCCCGCGGCGGGCGGCGCGGCGCTGCTCGAGGCCGTCGACGCGATCAGCGGCGCCCTGGGGGACCTGGAGGCGAGCGGCTTCCGGGTCGAGTACGACGACGAGCCCGTGAGCGTACGGCCGCCCGCGGCCATCGTCACCGGCGTACGGGTCGGGCTGATCGACTGGGACCTGGGAACGGGCGCGTTCGCCGCCGACGACGAGGCCTGCGCCGTCCTCGGCGCCGACCCGGCCACCTTCGGCGGGACGGTCGCCGACGTCGAGGCTCTGGTCTACCCCGACGATCTTCACGAGCTGCGCTCCTGTGGCACGGAGGCCGGTGAGAACGGCTGGGTCCGGGCCCGGAAGTTCCGGGTCAGGGACGTGCGCGACGTCCGGGATGTGTTCGAGGGCGAACGCCGCTACCGGCCGGTCGAACTGTGGGGAGAGATCGTGGAGGGCCCCGGCTCCCCAGCAGTCGACCTCCCGGAACCCGGCTCTCCGGCAGCTGGCTCCCCGGTCGGCCGCCCGGAACCCGGCCGCCGCCGCCGCCTCGTCGGCGTCGTCGTCGACGCCGCCTCTGGCACCACCGCCGCAGAGGCCGCCGAGCGCCTGCCCGACGGCGTCTTCTCGCTCGACCAGGACGGCCGCGTCACCTACGCCAACCACCGCTGCGAGGAGCTGCTGCGCCTCGACCGCGACGATCTGCTCGGCCGCTACCCCTGGCACGCGATGACCTGGCTGTCCGACCCCGCCTACGAGGACCGCTACCGCGCGGCGATGCTCTCGCAGGAGCCGACCTCCTTCCTCGTGCACCACCCCGCGGGCGAGTGGCTCGGATTCGTCCTCTACCCGGACGTGCACGGCCTGACCGGCCGGGTCTTCCCGAGCAAACCGCCCCCGCAGGCCGAGGGCGAGGCTCCGGAGCGGGCGGTCCCGGAGCCGAAGTTCCCCGCCGCGGTCGCCGTCCCCGCCGCCCTGACCCGCCCTGGCGCGCTCTACCACGTCGTGCAGATGGCGAGCGTGCTCACCGAGGCCGTGAGCGTACGCGAGGTGTGCGTCGCCGTCGCGGAGCAGCTGCTGCCCGCGTTCGGCGGCCAGGAGCTCGCGCTCTACGTGGTCCGCGACCGGCGCATGTACCTCGCCTGGGAATCGGGTTACCCGGAGGGCTTCCTCGACCGCTTCGAAGGCGTGTCCCTCGACGCCCACCTGCCCGGCGTCGAAGCCCTGACCTCCGCCGTCCCCATCTTCTTCCAGTCCCCGGGCGACCTGTCCGCCGCCTACCCGGGCATCGCCCTGGACCGGATGCAAGCCTGGGCCTTCCTGCCGCTCATCGCCTCCGGCCACCCCGTCGGTTCCCTCATCCTCGGCTACGACGGCCCCCACGGTTTCACCGCCGACGAGCGGGCCGCGCTGACCGCCCTCGGCGGCCTGGTCGCCCAGGCACTCGAGCGGGCCCGGCTCTACGACGCGGAGTTCACGCTCGCCCGCGGCCTGCAGGACGCGCTCCTGCCGCACCGGCTGCCGCCGGTCGACGGCCTGCGGACGACCGGCCGCTACCTCCCCGGCACCCAGGGCATGGAGATCGGCGGCGACTGGTACGACGTGATCGAGACGGGCCGCGGGGTCGCCCTCGTCATCGGCGACGTCGAGGGGCACAGCGTGGCCGCGGCCGCGGTCATGGGGCAGCTGCGCAGCGCCGTGCACGCCTTCGCCGCCAGCGACAGCACCCCCGAGGAGGTCCTCAGCCGGACCAACCGGCTGCTCGCCGAACTCGACGCGGGCGTCTTCGCGACCTGCTGCTACATCGAGCTCGACCCGCGTACGGGCCGGGCCAGAGGGGTACGCGCGGGCCACCCGCCGCCCGTGCTGCGCCACCTCGACGGCAGAACCGAGGTGCTGAACCTCGCAGGCGGCACGCTGCTCGGCGTGGACCCGGACGCCGGCTACCCGGTCACCCGGCTGCAGCTGCCGCACGGCGCCGTTCTCGCCCTCTACACGGACGGGCTGGTCGAGCAGCCGGGCCACGACATCGAGGCGGGCGTCGATCAGATGCGGGACGTCCTCGCCCGTACCGGGCCCGACGCCCTGGAGACCATGGCGGACCGGCTCGTCCAGCAGGCCCGCCGCGCCCCGGACCGGCCCGACGACGTCGCCCTGCTGCTCACCGCGTACACCGGGACCTGAGCCGCTGCACCATCCCCGAACCCGAGGCGAGGACCAGCCTCGGCCTCCGGCCCTCCACCCCTCCTGCCCGCCGGCCCCGCTGCGCCGAACGGCCCAGTCCGCGGGACGTCTTCGGTCCGCCCGGGAAGTCCTGGGCCGTGGTGGGCCTGTGCGAGGAGGACGGTCATGCCAGTGGCGCGCGGCATCGGGCGGTGGCTGATCGTCACGATGCTGCTCCTGCTCGCCGCGCTGGAAGTGCTGCTGCTCGTGCTGGTGTTCGTCCCGCTGCCCCGGCGCCCCCTGATCGCCGCCGGCTCCGTGCTGGCCACCTCCTGGTGCACGCCGGTCCTGGGCGCGCCCGCCCTCCTCGGCCTCCTTCTCGTACGGGCCCTCTGGCGCACCCGGGCGGTGCGGTCCGCACGCTGGGCGGGCTGGGTCGCGCTGACCACCTCGGCCGTCGCCCTGGCGAGCGCCCTCGCGCCGTACGCCGCGGCCTGGGAGACGGCGCGCGATCGCGGCGAAGGCCTGTCCCTGGCCGGGCAGTTCGCAGGACTGAACTACTCCCGCGGCCCGGAGCGCGACCGCACCCTGGTGTACGCGCGCGTGGGCAGGCACCGGATGAAGATGGACGTGTGGCTGCCGGACGGCCGTGCGCCCCGGGGCCCGCGCCCCGCCGTGGTCTGGGTGCACGGCGGCGGCTGGGAGTCAGGCCACCGCAGCCAGACCCCGCGCTGGAACGAGTGGCTCAACGACCGCGGTTACGCCGTCTTCGACATCGAGTACCGGCTCGCGCCCCGGGCCACCCAGCTCCAGCAGATCGGCGACGTGAAGTGCGCGATCGGCTGGGTGCGCCGCAACGCCGCGCGGTACGCCGTCGACCCGGCCCGGATCGTCCTCGCCGGCACCTCGGCGGGCGGGAACCTCGCGCTCTCCGCCGCCTACACCGCCCGCGACAACCGGCCCCGCCCCACCTGCGGCAGCGCCCGCGGCACCGCCGTACGGGCCGTGGTGTCGTTCTACGGGCCGACCGACATGGCCGGGATGATCGCGGGCGGCGCGAACCGTGCCGACCCCAGGGTCCGCGCCTTCATGGGCGGTTCGCTGATGACGGCGTCCGACGGTTTCCGTCTCGGCTCGCCGACCCGGCTCGTACGGGCCGATGTGCCGCCGACCCTGCTGCTGCACGGCAGCCACGACCGGCTCGTACCGGTGGCCCAGGCGCGTGAGCTGAACGCCCGGCTGACCCGGGCCGGCGCGGTGCACGAGTACGTGGAGATCCCGTGGGCGGACCACGCGTTCGACTACAACTGGGGCAACTGGGGCACCCAGATCGCCCGCCCCGCCCTGGCCGACTTCCTGCGCGTTCATGCAGGCCAATGACCAAGTCCACCACATTGAGTGAATCTCTGGCCCGCACTTGCGGCCGACGACCCACGGTTGCCACTCTGTTGCAGTCTGTCAACCACATGGGAGGGGCACGTGCCTTTCGGTGAGCAGCCTGCGTACCTCCGGGTCGCGGGCGACCTGCGGCAGAAGATCGTCGACGGCTCCCTGCCGCCTCACACCAGGCTCCCGTCCCAGGCCCGTATCCGCCAGGACTACGGCGTTTCGGACACCGTGGCGCTGGAGGCCCGCAAGGTGCTGATGGCCGAGGGCCTCGTCGAGGGGCGCTCCGGATCCGGGACGTACGTCCGGGAGCGGCCCGTGCCCCGCCGTGTCGCGCGGACCGGCTATCAGGCCGGTCCCGGCGACTCCACCCCGTTCCGGCAGGAACAGGCGGATGAGCGGGTCAAGGGCACCTGGGAGTCCAGCAGCGAGCAGGAGGAGGCGAGCCCTGCGGTCGCGCAGCGGCTGGAGATCGAGCCGGGGGAGCGGGTGATGCGCACCCGCTATCTCTTCCGGGCGGACGGCGAGCCCTCGATGCTGTCCACGTCGTGGGAGCCGCTGGCCGTCACCGGCCGTACGCCCGTGATGCTGCCCGAGGAGGGACCGCTCGCCGGACGCGGGGTCGTCGAGCGGATGGCCGCGATCGACGTGGTCGTGGACAACGTGCTGGAGGAGATCGGCGCCCGGCCGGGGCTCGCGGAGGAGACCCAGGCGCTGGGCGGAGTGCCGGGCCATCCGGTGATGGTGGTGGCCCGGACGTTCTACGCCTCGGGGCGGCCGGTCGAGACCGCGGACGTGGTCGTCCCGGCGGACCGGTTCCGCATCGCATACCACCTTCCGGTGCGGTGACCGATACCCGAAGCTCGCCGTTCGCCAGCCATGATTCGAAGTTGACGCCGGGTCAGGACGATTGACTCCGGGGCAATCACGCTCCGCGGCAACCTGTCACGCGCGCCGTGCATGAGGAACTCGCGGCCCTGTGCGGGTCCGCTGGTCCCGCGCGCTGCCGTCCGTGCCGTCCAGGAGCGGGAGCCGGTCCTGATGCCCCTGCCGACGGTCCGCAGCTGACGCTTCCCTCCATGACTCCGCGACTGCGCGGGTCCGGGCGCACAGTGTCCGGCCCGCGCTGTCATGAAGGGGGAGTGGAAGTCCAAGTTCGAACATGTGGCCGGATGCGTACCTCTTTGTAAAAACCCGTATCCGTTGAGTGAAGGTCGGGCGTAGGCTCAGGCATATGCGGACTGCGTTTTCCTCAGGGGCCGGGACGTCGTGCGCGCGGGAGCGCGCGATGGCGCGAGGGGTGAGTCGATGAGCGAGAGCGGCGCCGTGCTGCCTTGGCTCGTCATACGCCAGGACGAGAACGGCAATCGCTACCGCGTCGGCCGCTACGCCACCAGGGCGGAGGCCGAGCGGGTCGCCGACCGGCTGGACGCGAAGGGACACAAGCAGCTCTACACGGTCGAACGAGTGAGCCGCAGGACGTCTTCGTAGCCGGAGCGCACGCCGTCGTAGGGTTTCCCGGGTGACGGGAGACGAGACGCGGATCGTGGTCGGCGCGGCGGTGCTGGACGGCGGAAGGCTGCTGGCCGCCAGGCGCAGCGCCCCGCCCGCCCTGGCCGGCCGGTGGGAACTGCCGGGCGGCAAGCTGGAGCCCGGTGAGACGCCGGAAGAGGGCCTGGTCCGCGAGCTGCGCGAGGAGCTCGGCGTCGAAGTGGAGCCGCTCGCGCGGATTCCGGGCGAGTGGACGCTGAAGCCGGGTTACGTACTGCGGGTCTGGACCGCGCGTCTGGTCGCGGGTGAGCCGCGGCCCCTGGAGGACCATGACGAGCTGCGCTGGCTCACCCCGGACCGGGTGGACGAGGTCGACTGGCTCGACCAGGACCGCCCGGCGGTCGCAGAAGTGGTCCGGGTGCTCCGGCGGCTCGCGCTCTAGCTCCAGCCCCGGCTTCGGTTCCGGTTGCGGTTCCGCCCTGACGCCAGCTTCTGAGCTCTTTCATGGCACAGTGCGCCAAATGTCGCGATAGCGGCCGCGCGTAACGGGTATGTCCACATTAGCCATCCCGAAAATCCCCCCGAAAACGGACAGCGGGGTCTGTCATCGGTCTGGAAGTGGTCGGCGTGAGCGACACTGCGGGGGCCTCCGAGTCGACACCCCCTGCGGCGCGCACCTCATCGGACGACCACCGCGCCGAGTGGAGCTTCCCGGCCGATCCGGGAGCCGTACGAGCCGCGCGCGCCGTGGTCCGTTCGACGCTCAATGAGTGGGGTCTGAACGCAGTCGGCGACCTGACCGTATTGCTGGTCAGTGAACTCGTCACCAACGCGCTGCGCCACGCGACCGGCCCCATCGGCGTCAGCGTCCAGCGCATCCGCAACGACGCACTGCTCGTAGAAGTGTCCGACCCGCTGCCCGAGCTGCCCCTGGCCCGGGACGCGCGGCCCGAGGACGAAGGGGGGCGCGGCCTGCAACTGGTGGCCCGTACGTCCCGTCGCTGGGGCACCCGGCGCGGGAGCGCGGGCAAGACGGTGTGGTTCGAGCTCGGCCTGCCCGGTTAGAAGAAAGAGGGTAGTGCTGATCACGGGACTGGGTCAGGCCGCAGGTCCTCCGACGAGAAGCATGGCTGTGTGGTGCACGGCTGTGACCATCCGGGGGAGGTCCGCAGACCCCCGAATGAGACAGTGCTGTGATCGTGAAGGCCGTGTCCCGGATGGCTGAGGTGCTGGATACTCAGCTGAGGCCGGTCCGGGCAAGGTGAGCTGGAGGGGACGGGCGCGTGAGCGACATACCAGCGGGGGCGGGGACGCCCGACGAGACCTTTTCTGCCCCCATGTGGCAGAGCAGCCCGCCCGGATCGATCTACGACTACATCCGGGTCGCCTCCTTCTCCCTCGGCTCCGACGGCCGCATCGACCAGTGGAGCCAGCGGGCCGCCGAGCTCCTGCACATCCCCGCCTCCGCCGCCATCGGCAAGGACCCCATCGAGGCCTTCGTGCCCCCCGAGCTGCGCGATCTCGGGCACCGCAAGATCGCGGAGATCCTGGACGGCCGTGACTGGGTGGGCCTGGTGCCCTTCCGCTCCATCGAGGCGGAACTCCACGGCCTGGCCGAGGTGTACGTCATGCCCACCGAGACCGAGGGCGGCGGCCGTGGCGCGGTCTGCATCGTCGTGGACGCGCGCATCCTGCGCCGGATCGAGACAGACCTGGCCGCCTCGCAGGCGGTTTTCGGCCAATCTCCCATGGGATTCCTGCTGTTCGGCCCGGACCTGAAGATCCTCCGCGTCAACGAGCGCTTCGCCGCCGTCTTCGGCGGCAGCGCGGATTCCCACCGCGGCCGCGGGCCCGGCGACTACCTCACGCGCGGCGAGGCCGACCGGCTGAACGCGGCCCTGCGCCAAGTTCTCGCAACCGGCAGCCCGGTGACGGAGCTTCAGCTCACCGGCTCGGCCGCCGGCGACCCCGAGCGGCGCCGGTGGTCCGTCAACCTCTTCCGGCTGCACAGCGGCAGCGGACGGCCGATCGGCGTCGCCGGGCTCGGCACCGACGTGACCCGGCGGCGCAACGCCGAGCTCGAGGCCGCCAGCGCCCGCCGCAACCTCGCGCTCCTCAACGCCGCGGGCGCCCGGATCGGCAACTCGCTCGACCTCGAGACCACCGCACGCGAACTCCTCGACGTCGCCGTGCCGCAGTTCTGCGACCTGGCCTCCGTCGACCTCTACCAGGGGCTGCTGTCCGGCGACGAGACCCCGCCGGGCCTCGCCGACGGCAGCGCCGAGCTGCGCCGGGTCGCCTTCGCCAGCGCCGTGGCCGACGCCCCCGTCCCCGCCCGCGCCGCCGACGACAACGGCGAGCCGCACGCCATCGAGGTCGGCGCCGTCCACCGCTTTCCGTTCAACTCGCTCTGGGCCGACGCCCTGCGCACCGCACGGCCCAAGGTCGTCCCCGGCCAGGACGGCGTCGAGGGACCCGAACTGGGCGCCGCGATCGTGCAGTCCACCCTCGCCGTCCCCATGGTCGCCCACGACACCGTCGTCGGCCTCGCCCAGTTCTCCCGTACGAAGGGCAGCGAGCCCTTCGGCGAGCGCGACACCGCGCTCGCCGTCGAGCTGGCGGCCCGCGCCGCCGTCTGCATCGACAACGCCCGCCTCTACCGCAGGGAGCACGAGCGCGCGCTGATCCTCCAGCGCAGCCTGCTGCCCCCGGGCGACCCCGAGTCCGCGGGCCTCGACATCGCCTGCCGCTACCTGCCGGGCAACACCGCGACCGAGGTCGGCGGCGACTGGTTCGACGTCATCCAGCTCCCCGGCCACCGCACCGCCCTGGTCGTCGGCGACGTGATGGGCCGCGGCCTGCGGGCGGCCGTCGCGATGGGCGAACTGCGCACCGCCGTACGGACGCTGGCGCTGCTCGACCTGGAGCCCGCGGAAGTGCTCTCCCAGCTCGACGAGATCGCCCGCGGCCTGGGCGCACCCGCGGGCGCGTACGGCGGCGCGCGCCCCTCCCGTAACGGCGCGGCCGCGTCGCGCTCCTCCGACCTCGCCGAGGTCTACCTCGCCACCTGTGTGTACGCGGTCTACGACCCGGTCACCCGGCGCTGTACATTCGCCAACGCCGGCCATCTGCCGCCCGTGCTCGTCGAGCCCGGCGAGTCCGCGCTGATGCTCGAGGTCCCCACCGGAATGCCGCTCGGCGTGGGCGGCGAACCCTTCGAGGAGATCGAGGTCGAGCTGCCGGACGGCGCGCTCCTCGCGCTCTACACCGACGGCCTCGTCGAGTCCCGCGACCACCCGCTGGACGAGGGCCTCCAGGCCTTCCGTACGGCCCTCACCGACCCGCCCCTGCCGACTGCCGACGCGGAGGACTCCAGCCCCCTCGAGGACCTCTGCGACCGCGTCCTCGGCACCCTCGACACCCGCCACGGCGAGGACGACATCGCCCTCCTCATGGCCCGGGTCCAGGGGCTGCCCGCGGAGTCGGTCGGCGACTGGAAGCTGGCCCCCGAGCCGCGGTCCGTCGCCCGCGCCCGCGAACTGGCTCGCGGACAGCTGATCTCCTGGGGCCTGGAATCACTGGTGGACACGACCGAGCTGCTGGTCAGCGAGCTGGTCACGAACGCCCTGCGGTACGGCGCGGGTTTGCCCACGGGCGAGCCGGGCGGAGAGATACGGCTGCGGCTGCTGCTGGACAGCACGCTGGTCTGCGAGGTGTGGGACGGCGGACTGGTCCAGCCGCGGCGCAGGCGCGCCCGCGCCACGGACGAGGGCGGCCGCGGGCTGCAGCTGGTGGGCCTGCTCAGCGCGGGCTGGGGAAGCCGGAGGACGCCGCGCGGCAAGACGGTCTGGTTCGAACTCGCCCTGCCGGACGGCGAATCCGCCTCCGCGGACCCGGTAGAGGCTCTGCTGAGCCTCTACTAGAGCGAGATTTTTCCTGCCGCTACGGCGCGGGGCTCCGCGGCGCGGCCCGGCGGTGCCGAGCCGGCCGCAACCCGACGGGGCACCGCGGGCGGGACCTAGGGGGCGCCGCGCCTGCGGATCTTGTTCCCCAGCCAGACCAGTGGATCGTACTTACGATCCACTGCCCGCTCCTTGAGCGGGATCAGCGCATTGTCGGTGATCTTGATGCCCTCGGGGCAGACCTCGGTGCAGCACTTGGTGATGTTGCAGTAGCCGAGGCCGTGCTCCTCCTGGGCCGTGGCCTTCCGGTCGACGCCGGACTCCGCGGCCGAGTCCAGCGGGTGCATGTCCAGCTCCGCGATCCGCATCAGGAAGCGCGGGCCCGCGAACGCGGTCTTGTTCTCCTCGTGGTCGCGCACCACGTGACAGGTGTCCTGGCACAGGAAGCACTCGATGCACTTCCGGAACTCCTGCGAGCGCCCCACGTCCTCCTGCTGCATCCGGTACTCGCCCGGCGCGAGACCCGGCGGCGGCACGAAGGACGGCACCTCGCGCGCCTTCGCGTAGTTGAAGGACACATCCGTCACCAGGTCCCGTACGACGGGGAAGGCGCGCAGCGGTGTGACCGTGATCGTCTCGTCCCGGTCGAACACCGACATCCGGGTCATGCACAGCAGCCGCGGCCGCCCGTTGATCTCCGCGCTGCACGAACCGCACTTGCCCGCCTTGCAGTTCCAGCGGACCGCGAGGTCGGGCGCCTGGGTGGCCTGGAGCCGGTGGATGATGTCGAGGACGACCTCGCCCTCGTTCACCTCGACCTTGAAGTCCTCCAGGCCGCCGCCGTCGATGTCGCCCCGCCAGACCTTGAAGTGGGCCAGGTAGGCGCTGGTGCTCGTGGTCACTGGGTCAGCTCCTCGTCCGTCAGGTACTTCACCAGCTCTTCCTTCTCGAAGAGGCCGAGCAGGTCGGCACGGATCGGCGGCACCTCGCGGCGCTCCAGACGGATCTGCCCGCGCTCCGGGTCCGCCGCCGCGATCCCGCCCGTGGGGTCGATGAGCGAACAGACCAGATTGATCCGCCGCCACTCCCGGTCCATCTGCGGATGGTCGTCCCGGGTGTGGCCGCCGCGGCTCTCCGAACGCTCCAGCGCCGCACGCGCCACGCACTCGCTGACCAGCAGCATGTTCCGCAGGTCGATGGCGAGGTGCCAGCCCGGGTTGAACTGGCGGTGGCCCTCGACCCCCGCGTTCCGGGCCCGGACCCGCAGCCCGCCGAGACGGTGCAGCGCCTCCGTCATCTCGCCCTCCCGCCGGATGATGCCGACGAGGTCGTTCATCGTCTGCTGGAGCTCCTGGTGGAGGGTGTACGGGTTCTCGGCGGGCCGGCCCTCCGGGTGCTCCGCGTCCGGGCCCTCCGCGCTGAACGGGCGCAGCGCCTCGGCCTCCGCCGCCTCGATGTCCAGGCCGGACGGCGAGGGGCGGTCACCGGTCTTGAGCCCGGCCGCGTACTCCGCCGCGTACAGGCCGGCGCGGCGCCCGAAGACCAGCAGGTCGGAGAGCGAGTTTCCGCCCAGGCGGTTCGAGCCGTGCATGCCGCCCGCGACCTCGCCCGCCGCGAAGAGGCCCGGCACGCCGGGCGCGGCCGCCGTGTCGGGGTCGACGTCGACGCCGCCCATCACGTAGTGGCAGGTCGGGCCGACCTCCATCGGCTCGGCCGTGATGTCGACGTCCGCCAGCTCCTTGAACTGGTGGTGCATGGACGGCAGCCGGCGTTTGATGACCTCGGCGGGCATCCGGGTCGACACGTCCAGGAACACCCCGCCGTGCGGGGAGCCGCGGCCCGCCTTCACCTCGGCGTTGATCGCGCGGGCGACCTCGTCGCGGGGGAGCAGCTCGGGCGGGCGGCGGTTGTTGTCCGGGTCCTCGTACCAGCGGTCGCCCTCGTCCTCGGTCTGCGCGTACTTCTCCTTGAAGACGTCCGGGATGTACTCGAACATGAACCGCTTGCCCTCGCTGTTGCGCAGCACCCCGCCGTCGCCGCGTACGGACTCGGTGACGAGGATGCCCTTCACGGACGGCGGCCAGACCATTCCGGTGGGGTGGAACTGCACGAACTCCATGTTGATCAGCGGGGCTCCGGCGAGCAGCGCGAGGGCGTGCCCGTCGCCGGTGTACTCCCAGGAGTTCGAGGTCACCTTGAAGGACTTGCCGATGCCGCCGGTCGCGAGCACGACGGACGGGGCCTCGATGACGAAGAAGCGACCGGACTCGCGCTCGTAGCCGAAGATCCCGGCCACCTTCCCGTTGGCCTTCAGGACGCGGGTGACCGTGCACTCCTGGAAGACCTTGAGCCGGGCCTCGTAGTCGCCGAACTCCTTCTCGTCCTCCTGCTGCAGCGAGACGATCTTCTGCTGGAGCGTGCGGATCAGCTCCAGGCCCGTACGGTCACCGACGTGGGCGAGGCGCGGGTACTCGTGGCCGCCGAAGTTGCGCTGCGAGATCTTCCCGTCGGCGGTGCGGTCGAAGAGCGCACCCCAGGTCTCCAGTTCCCACACCCGGTCCGGCGCCTCGCGCGCGTGCAGCTCGGCCATCCGCCACTGGTTGAGGAACTTGCCGCCGCGCATGGTGTCGCGGAAGTGGACCTGCCAGTTGTCCCCCTCGTTGACATTGCCCATGCTCGCCGCGATGCCGCCCTCGGCCATGACCGTATGGGCCTTGCCGAACAGCGACTTGCAGATGACGGCGGTGCGCATGCCCTGCTCGCGGGCCTCGATGGCGGCGCGCAGGCCGGCGCCTCCCGCGCCGACCACGACCACGTCCCACGCCTGCCGGTCGACTTGGGTCATCGTTACTGCATCCCTCTCCGAAGCTGTGCGGCTAGAAGATCTGCGGGTCGGCGAAGGCGCCGGTGGCGAGCAGATACACGTAGAAGTCGGCGAAAGCCACGCTGATCAGCGAAGCCCAGGCGAGCAGCATGTGCCGCTCGTTGAGCCGGCCGACCAGGCCCCAGAGCCGGTAGCGCACCGGGTGCTTGGAGAAGTGCTTCAGGCGGCCGCCGACGATGTGCCGGCACGAGTGGCAGGACAGCGTGTACGCCCAGATCAGCACGATGTTGACCAGGAAGACCAGCGTGCCGAGGCCCATGTGGCCCCACTCGTACTCGGCGTTCCGGAAGCCCAGCACGGTGTCGTACGTGAGGATTCCGGCCACCGGCAGCGCCGCGTAGAAGAAGTACCGGTGGATGTTCTGGAGGATCAGCGGGAAGCGGTTCTCGCCCGAGTACTTCCGGTGCGGCTCCGCCACCGCGCACGCCGGGGGCGACGCCCAGAAGCCGCGGTAATACGCTTTCCGGTAGTAGTAGCAGGTCAGCCGGAAGCCCAGCGGGAAGATCAGGATCAGCAGGGCGGGCGACAGACCCCACCAGCTGCCGAAGATCTCCCAGTTCGGTCCGCCCCGCATCGTCTCGCAGTTCTCCGCGAGGCAGGGCGAGTAGAACGGCGAGACGTACGGCGCCGCGTAGTAGTCGGCGTTCGCGAAGGCGCGCCAGGTCGAGTAGACGACGAACGCGAGAAGCCCGGCGGCGGTGATCGCAGGTCCCAGCCACCAGCGGTCGGTCCGCAGGTGGCGTGCCGGGATCGCGGCGCGCGTGGCGGACTGCACTCCGCCGCGCGCGTCACTGGGTTCGTCGGTGCCCGTTCGGGGTTCGGTACCAGTGGCCAATTCAATGACTCCGGCTCGGAGTGGGGTTCGGCTGCGGACACGGTGCGGCGGTGGCGCGGGGCGTGACGCTCTCTTCCGTAGGGTCGTACGTCCCGCGTGGTCCGCGCTAGGGCGCGTGCCGGTCGCGGGCGCCGAGACCCTCGTCCTCGGCGTCGGTCCACAGGGCGCTGTTGTAGGGCGCGTCGGGGATGGTGACCATCTCGTGGTGGCGGGCCGGCGCCTGGGTCCGCTCCTGCGCCGCGCTGTCACGCAGCAGGGCGAGGCTCTCGCGCAGATGGTCCGCGTCGGTGCGCACGCGGCGGATCTCCAGGCCGGCGCTCACTTGCTGTTCCAGCCGGCCCAGGGTGCGGGTCAGCTCGTCGAGTGTGCGCTGTGCGGCTGTCAGATCGTCCTGAACGGACATGGCTTGCCCTCACCTCCGCGCTTGCGGGCCAACGCTTGCCAACGCTGATGCGCATGTGAGTGTCGCGCGTCACATCCTACCTTGGCTAGGGATCTACCACGATTGGCGCTTCGTGTCGGAGGCGCGCGCCCTCACGCGCCCCCCGCGGCCGCTGGGACACATGTGCGCGCTGCCGCCGTACGGGTGGGAATCCGGGCTTCCGTGTCGTGTCTTCGTGCCCGGGTGGAACGAGTCGATTTCAGTTGTCCAGGAATAGGTGTGATGAGCGGCATAAGCGCCCAAATGTGTGCAGCCCGGAGGTTTCAGTCATGTCCATCGACGGCGTCAGCGGCGGCCGGGCGGCATCGCGTACACCACGCACACCATGTGCACCACACTCCTCAGGCCGGCGTCGGCTTCGCTGCACCGCGCTGCTCGCGGCCGGTGCGCTCCTCCCGCTGCCCGTCCTGGCCGGGTGCAGCACCTCCGAGAGCGAGCCGATCGCCACCGCCGTACCGAAGGACGTCGCCACCACCTCGCGCGGCGCGACACGGGGCGGCGGCACCGTGCGCTGGGCGATCGACGCGGTGCCCGCGACGCTCAACACCTTCCAGTCCGACGCCGACGCGGGCACCGACCGCGTCGCGGGCGCCGTCCTGCCCGCCCTCTTCACCCTGGACGACCGAGGCAGGCCGCAGCGCAACGAGAACTACCTCGCCGCGGCCGACGTCACCGAGCGCGAGCCCAAGCAGATCGTGACCTACCGGCTCAACCGCGCCGCCACCTGGAGCGACGGCCGCAAGCTCGGCGTCGCGGACTTCACCGCTCAGTGGAAGGCACTGAGCGGCAAGGACAAGGCCTACTGGACCGCCCGCAACGCCGGGTACGACCGGATCGAGAAGATCGAGAAGGGCGAGAAGCCGCAGGAGGTGCGCGTCACCTTCGCCAAGCCCTACACCGACTGGCGGTCGCTCTTCACGCCGCTCTACCCCAAGAGCGTCATGGGCAGCGCGGGCGCCTTCAACGACGGCGCCCGCAAGACCCTCAAGGCCACCGCAGGGCCCTTCGCGCTGAAGAGCAGGGGCAAGGGCGCGGTGACGCTCGTACGGAACCCGAAGTGGTGGGGGAACAAGGCCAGGCTGGAGAAGCTGGTCTTCCAGGCCGTACCGCGCGACAAGCGGGCGGTGGCGCTCGCCCAGGGGCGGCTGGACATCGCCGAGGTCGACCGGCAGGCCGTGGAGCAGATCGAAGCGGCGTCGGAGCGCAAGGGCGAGGGCCAGAAGATCCCGAAGGCCGACCGGGGTGCGGCCGGGAGCGTGGCGCTCGAGGCGCGCCGGGCCGGGGCCCGGGAGGAGCGGAAGGCCGAGGGAGCGGCCGAGAAGGCGGCCCGCAAGCGGGCCGAGAAGGCAGCCGAGAAGGCACGGCGGGCCGTGGAGGCCCGGCAGGCCACCCTCCGCGGCTACACCGTCCGCAAGTCGCTCGAGCCCGCCTACACCCAGCTCGCGCTGAACGGCTCCGCGGGACCGCTCGCCGACGAGCGCGTACGGCGCGCGGTCGCCCGTACGATCGACCGGCAGGCCATCGCCAAGGCCGTGCTCGAGCCGCTCGGGCTGCCCGCCCAGCCGCTCGGCAGCCACCTGATGGTGGCCGGGCAGCAGGGATACAAGGACAACAGCGCCGCGCTCGGCAGCCGGGACACCGCGGCCGCGCAGGCCCTGCTCACCGCCGCCGGCTGGCGCGAGAGCGGCGCGGGGCTCGCGGGGCACCGGGGGAGCGAGAAGGGCGAGCGGGGCGGCGGCCAGGCCAAGTCCGCCGAGGTCGGCACCCTCCAGAAGGACGGCAAGCCCCTGACCCTCCGCTTCGTCCTGCCCTCGGGGCCGGGTACCGAGCCGCTCCGTACGGCCGGGGACCGTATCTCCCGGATGCTGGCGAAGATCGGCATCCGCTCGGAGATCACCAAGGTCGGTGACGAGAGCTACTTCAAGGACCACATCGCCTCGGGCGACTACGACCTCGCGCTCTGGTCCTGGCCCGCCAGCGCCTACCCGGCCACCGACGCCCGCCCGATCTTCGCCAAGCCGCAGCCCGCGCCCGACGGCTCCCTGATCGTCGAGCAGAACTACACCCGGGTCGGCACCGACCACATCGACCAGCTCTTCGACCAGGCGGTCACCGAGCTGGACGGCGCGGCCTCGCGCGCGCTCGTACGCCGTGCCGACGCCCGCATCTGGGCCGCGGCCGGCTCGATCCCCCTCTACCAGCGGCCGCAGATGGTCGCGGTCAGGTCGAACCTGGTGAACGTGGGCGCCTTCGCCTTCGCGACGCCGCGCTACGAGGACATCGGCTTCAAGAAGTAAGCGGGATCCGAGCAGGTGCGGAGGGCCTCGGCGGCCCTCCGCACCGGTCTCCGGGACCGGTGTCGCGCGAGCCCCGTACCATGGACGGAGCCGAGGCGGGTCCGCCCGGCGGGGCGTACGAGGAACGAGACGCCGCATCCCACGATCCGAGAGAAGCGCTAGCCACCCATGCCCACGCGCCACGACATCCGTAACGTCGCCATCGTCGCCCACGTCGACCACGGCAAGACGACCCTCGTCGACGCCATGCTCAAGCAGGCCGGCGCGTTCGCCGCCCACCAGCAGGTGGACGACCGGGTGATGGACACAGGCGACCTCGAGCGCGAGAAGGGCATCACCATTCTCGCCAAGAACACCGCCGTCAAGTACCACCCCAAGGACGGCGGCGACCCGGTCACGATCAACATCATCGACACCCCCGGCCACGCCGACTTCGGCGGCGAGGTCGAGCGCGGCCTGTCGATGGTCGACGCGGTCGTCCTCCTCGTCGACGCCTCCGAGGGCCCGCTGCCGCAGACTCGCTTCGTGCTCCGCAAGGCCCTGCAGGCGCGCCTGCCGGTCATCCTCTGTATCAACAAGACGGACCGCCCGGACTCCCGGATCGACGAGGTCGTCAACGAGGCGTACGACCTCTTCCTCGACCTGGACGCGGACGAGGAGCAGATCGAGTTCCCGATCGTCTACGCCTGCGCCCGCGACGGCGTCGCCTCGCTGACCAAGCCGGAGGACGGCACCGTCCCCGCCGACAGCGACAGCCTCCAGCCGTTCTTCACCACCCTGCTCGAGACCGTCCCGGCGCCGCAGTTCGACGACGCGGGCCGGCTCCAGGCGCACGTCACCAACCTGGACGCGGACAACTTCCTCGGCCGGATCGCGCTGCTCCGCGTTGAGCAGGGCGAGCTGATGAAGGGCCAGACCGTCGCGTGGATCAAGCGCGACGGCTCGATCCAGAACGTCCGTATCACCGAGCTGATGATGACCGAGGCGCTCACCCGCAAGCCCGCGGAGAAGGCGGGCCCGGGTGACATCTGCGCGGTCGCCGGTATCCCGGACATCATGATCGGCGAGACCCTCGCCGACCCGGAGAACCCGGTCGCGCTGCCGCTGATCACGGTCGACGAGCCGGCGATCTCGATGACCATCGGTACGAACACCTCGCCGCTCGTCGGCCGCGGCGGCACCGGCAAGGGCGCGGACGCCAAGGCCGCCGTCAAGGACCGCAAGGTCACCGCCCGGCTGGTCAAGGACCGCCTCGAGCGCGAGCTGATCGGCAACGTCTCGCTGCGCGTGCTGCCGACCGACCGCCCCGACGCGTGGGAGGTCCAGGGCCGCGGCGAGCTGGCGCTGGCGATCCTCGTCGAGACGATGCGCCGGGAGGGCTTCGAGCTGACCGTCGGCAAGCCGCAGGTGGTCACCAAGGACGTCGAGGGCAAGACGTACGAGCCGGTGGAGCGCATCACGATCGACGTGCCCGAGGAGCACATGGGCGCGGTGACCCAGCTGATGGGCACCCGCAAGGGCCGGATGGACAACATGTCCAACCACGGCTCCGGCTGGGTCCGGATGGAGTTCGTCGTCCCGTCCCGCGGCCTGATCGGCTTCCGTACGGAGTTCCTGACCCAGACCCGCGGCACCGGCATCGCGCACTCCATCCATGAGGGCCACGAGCCGTGGTTCGGCGACCTGCGCACGCGCGCGTCCGGCTCGCTGGTCGCCGACCGCTCCGGCGCGGTGACCGCCTTCGCGATGATCAATCTCCAGGAGCGCGGCACGCTTTTCGTGGAGCCGGGCACCGAGGTGTACGAGGGCATGGTCGTCGGCGAGAACTCGCGCTCCGACGACATGGACGTGAACATCACCAAGGAGAAGAAGCTCACCAACATGCGGTCCTCGACCGCGGATGTGACGGAGTCGATCGTCCCGCCGCGGAAGCTGTCTCTGGAGCAGTCGCTGGAGTTCTGCCGGGACGACGAGTGCGTCGAGGTGACGCCGGAGTCGGTCCGCATCCGCAAGGTGAACCTGGACGCGCGCGAGCGCGCCCGCGCGGCGTCGCGAGCGAAGCACGGCTGACGTACGGGCCGCTGAGGGCCGTATGCACCGCCTCGTTGTGGGCCCGCCCGACACGACACCGTGGGGGCGGGCCCCGGGCTTCACGCGAGGAGCAGGACCTCGATGTCGAGTTCCGCATGCAGCGGCAGAGCGTGCTTACCGGTGAGCAAGCCCCAGCGTTGCATGCGATCATCCATGAGGCCGCGCTACATGCCTCCTTCGGCAGTCCGGAGATCATGCGCGATCAACTCCTGCGACTCATCGAGCTGTCGCGACTGCCGAACGTGACCATCCAGGTTCTCCCGTTTCACGGCCCCGTGGCCTTCGGCTCGTCGTTCACGCTCGTCGAGCCGAACATACGGGAGTTGAGCACGGTGATCGTGGCGCACGTCGAGGAGTCGTTGTACCTGGGGGACGTTGATGCCCTTGCCCGGTACAACGAGTGGTTCGATAGGATGAGCGAGTTGGCATTGCCTCCGGTTGACGCGACGATCTCGCCGGAGAGGCACGGCGTAATGGATTCGCTCGGGCTCATCCAGCGACTCCTCTGGCAGAAGTCGAGCTTCAGTGAGGGCCATACCGAGACCTGCGTCGAGGTCGCCTCCATGCCCCACGCCGTCGCAGTTCGCGACTCCACGGACCCCGACGGGCCCGTCCTCACCTTCAGGCCAGAGGCCTTCGCCGCCTTCGTCGCGGCCGCGGCGACCGGCGAGTTCCGCGCGGCGGAGTAGGTAGCGCGGGGCGGCATTCGGCTCGGCCGTCTGTGGCTTTCGTCTCGCGCCTCCGGCGCAAAGCGGCGGGCTACGGGAAGGGGGAGGGGCGGCCCGGGCCCGGTTCGCGGCCTGGCGGGCCGGTGACCGGCCGGGGTTCAGGCGGCCTTGACGGAGATCCCTGTCCGCCTCCCGCACGTTTCAGTGCCGTCCAGCACACACCCGCTGGTGCAGACGCCCACTCCGGGCGGTGGGCTGAGGTGTTCACGCGCGCGTGCGGGTTGTCGACCCGGCCGGGATCCGGGGTTCCGGGGGCATGGTCGGCCTGAGGGGTGCCCCGTACGACCGGGCGGGCGCGGGTGAGTGCCGTGGTGGGATGGTCGCGCTCCTGGAGGTGGGGCTGAGGGCGGATGGGACTTTACTGCACCAACGGCCCAAATTTTCACCGCATATGTCCGATTCTCGTGGGCCGATGGTGCGGCAAAGTGATCACCTAGGCCTCAGGGGGTGCCTCGGGTACCCAATGCCGCTGCCGGGCTGTTCGGTTCAGCTGGGCACGGCGGGAGCCCGGCGCGCAACCCAGCTGTCCCGTCCGGCCGAACGCCACCGCCCGCCGCCCACCTGGGGTGAGGGGATACGACCCGCACGCGCGCGTGAACACCTCAGCCCACCGCCCGGAGTGGGCGTCTGCACCAGCGGGTGTGTGCTGGACGGCACTGAAACGTGCGGGAGGCGGACAGGGATCTCCGTCAAGGCCGCCTGAACCCCGGCCGGTCACCGGCCCGCCAGGCCGCGAACCGGGCCCGGGCCGCCCCTCCCCCTTCCCGTAGCCCGCCGCTTTGCGCCGGAGGCGCGAGACGAAAGAGAAAGGCGGCCGAGCCGAATGCCGCCCCGCGGCGCTTGCCCGCCGTACCCGCCCCGCGTCACTCGCGGCGCCCGCCGCGCTCCGGCGCTTGCCCGCCATGCCCGCCCCCGCGGTACCCGCGGCACCCGCCGCCGTGCGTCGCTCCGCTGCCGCGTGCCTGCGGCACCGGCGCCCGCGGTGCCTTGTCGCTCGTCTCTGTGAGGGATGTGCGCTCCCGCATCCGGGGGGTTCTGGGGTGCGAACCGCGCGTAGTGCCGCGGCGAAGAGGTCCTATGCCCCAGCTTGGGGTGTTATTTGGGTCCCTGTGAGACCCGGCACTCCAAGGAGGCACCGCATGCGCCGAGCCACCTATGCCACGCTCGCCGCAGGCACGGCCGCCCTCGTTCTCGCCGCGACCGCGACCGCCTGCGGCGGCGGTGGCGGCTCCGGGGGCTCGGCCTACCTCAGCTCCTCCTGGGGCGACCCGCAGAACCCGCTCGAACCGGCCAACACCAACGAGGTGCAGGGCGGCAAGGTCCTCGACATGATCTTCCGCGGACTGAAGCGGTACGACCCGCGGACCGGCCAGGCCGAGAACATGCTCGCCGAGCGGATCAGCACCGCCGACGCGCGGAACTTCACCGTCACGGTCAAGGACGGCTGGGCCTTCAGCAACGGTGAGAAAGTGACGGCCCGTTCCTTCGTGGACGCGTGGAACTACGGCGCGCTGATCGACAACAAGCAGAAGAACGCGTACTTCTTCGAGTACATCGAGGGCTACGACCAGGTGCACCCGACGTCCGGGAGGCCGACCGCGAGGACGATGTCCGGGCTCCGGGTGAAGGACGAGCGGACCTTCACCGTCAAGCTCACCCAGAAGTTCTCGACCTGGCCCGAAACCCTCGGCTACCCGGCCTTCGCACCGCTGCCCCGCGCCTTCTTCGACGACCACGACGCCTGGCTGAACAAGCCCGTCGGCAACGGCCCGTACACCGTCGAGTCGTACGCCAAGGGCTCCGCGATGCGGCTCCGCAAGTGGGAGGGCTACCCCGGTCCCGACCAGGCGCGCAACGACGGCGTGGAGCTGAGGGTCTACACCGACAACCAGGCCGCGTACACCGACCTCCTGGCCGGCAACCTCGACCTCGCCGACGACATTCCGGCCGCCCAGCTGAAGAACGTGCGGCGCGACCTCGGCGACCGGTACATCAACCAGCCCGCCGGCATCATCCAGACCCTGTCCTTCCCCTTCTACGACAAGAAGTGGGGCGCCGGGAAGGAGAAGCTCCGCATCGGGCTGTCCAAGGCGATCAACCGCGAGCAGATCACCGAGCAGATCTTCCAGAAGACCCGGACCCCCGCCAGCGACTGGACCTCGCCCGTCCTCGGCGGCCAGGGCGGCTACAAGGCGGGCCTGTGCGGCGACGCCTGCGACTACGACCCGGCGGCGGCCAAGAGGCTGATCAAGGAGGCGGGCGGCCTCCCCGGTGGCAGGGTGACCCTCACCTCCAACGTCGACACCGGCTCGCACCGGATGTGGATGGACGCCGTCTGCAACAGCATCAACAACGCGCTGGGCCATGACCGGGCTTGTGCGGTCAACCCGGTCGGGACCTTCGCCGATTACCGCAACCGGATCCACAGCGGCAAGATGACCGGCCCGTTCCGCACCGGCTGGCAGATGGACTACCCGCTGATCCAGAACTTCCTCCAGCCGCTCTACTACACCGGCGCCTCCTCCAACGACGGCAAGTGGAGCGACAGGACGTTCGACCGGCTCATCAACGACGCCAACGCGCAGGGCGAGCAGGGCCGAGCGGTCACCACCTTCCAGGACGCGGAGAAGATCCTCGCCCAGCAGATGCCCGCCATCCCGCTCTGGTACCAGAACGGCAGCGCCGGCTACACCGACCGCCTCTCCGGCGTCCTCCTCAACCCCTTCAGCGTCCCCGTCTACGAAGAGATCGAGGTCGGTTGAGCCGCATGGGACGCTACGTCATCCGGCGGCTGCTGCAGCTGGTCCCCGTGTTCCTCGGCAGCACCTTCCTGATCTTCTTCATGGTGTACGCGCTGGGCGACCCGGTCGCGGCGCTCTTCGGCGACCGGGCCCCCGACCCCGCCACCGCCGACCGGATCCGTGCGGAGCTCCACCTCGACCAGCCGCTGTGGCAGCAGTACCTGCACTACATGGGGCAGATCTTCCAGGGCGACTTCGGCACCGCCTTCAACGGCCAGCCGGTCACCGAGCTGATGGCCGAGGCCTGGCCCGTGACCGTACGGCTCACCCTCGTCGCCGTCGTCATCGAGTTGGCCATCGGTGTCGTCCTCGGGGTCGCCGGCGGGCTGCGGCGCGGCCGGGCCACGGACACCGGCGTCCTCTTCCTCACCCTCGTCGTCATCTCGGTCCCCACCTTCGTCACCGGCTATCTGCTGCAGTTCCTCTTCGGCGTCCGATGGGGCCTCATCAGGCCGTCCGTATCCCCCGAGGCGCCGCTCGGCGAGCTGATCCTGCCCGGCACCGTCCTGGCCCTGGTGTCCCTGGCGTACGTCACCCGGCTCACCCGCACCTCGATCGCCGAGAACGTCCGCGCCGACTACGTACGGACGGCCGTCGCGAAAGGGCTGCCGCGACGGCACGTCATCACCCGGCATCTGCTGCGCAATTCGCTGATCCCGGTCGTCACCTTCATCGGCACCGACATCGGGGCGCTGATGGGCGGCGCGATCGTCACCGAGCGGATCTTCAACATCCACGGCGTCGGCTTCCAGCTCTACCAGGGCATCCTGCGCAACACCGCGCCGACCGTCGTCGGCTTCGTCACCATCCTCGTGATCGTCTTCCTGCTGGCGAACCTGCTCGTCGACGTCCTCTACGCCGTACTCGACCCGAGGATCCGCTATGCCTGAGGAGACGCTCGAGCGGCAGCCGGCCGGCACGGACCGCGGCTCCGGCCGAGCGCCCGAGCCCGGACCGGAAGCCGCCGCCACCGCCGTACCGGCGCGCAGCCTCTGGTCCGACGCCTGGCGCGAGCTGCGCCGCAACCCCGTCTTCCTCGTCTCCGCGCTGCTCATCGCCTTCCTCGTGCTGATCGCGGTCTGGCCGCAGCTGATCGCGAGCGGCAACCCGCTCCAGTGCGACCTGTCCAAGTCCCAGCAGGGCTCCGGGCCCGGACACCCCTTCGGCTACGACACCCAGGGCTGCGACGTCTACACCCGTACGGTCCACGGGGCCCGCGCCTCGCTCACCGTCGGAGTCTGCGCGACCCTCGGGGCGGCCCTGCTCGGCGGCCTTCTCGGCGGGCTCGCGGGCTACTTCGGCCGCTGGGGGGACGCGCTGCTCTCCCGGACCGCCGACATCTTCTTCGGCATCCCGGTCGTCCTCGGCGGCCTGGTCCTGCTGTCCGTCGTGACCAGCTCGACCGTGTGGCCGGTCGTCGGCTTCATCGTGCTGCTCGGCTGGCCGCAGGTGTCCCGGATCGCGCGCGGCGCGGTCATCACGGCCAAGGAGAACGACTACGTGCAGGCCGCCCGGGCGCTCGGCGCGAGCAACACGCGGCTGCTGCTGCGGCACGTTGCCCCGGGCGCCGTGGCCCCGGTCATCGTCGTGGCCACCATCGCCCTCGGCACGTACATCTCGCTGGAAGCCACGCTCTCGTACCTCGGCGTCGGCCTGCGCCCGCCGACCGTCTCCTGGGGCATCGACATCTCCCACGCCGCGCCCCAGATCCGGAACGCCCCGCACATGCTGCTGTGGCCCGCGGGCGCGCTGAGCATCACCGTGCTGGCCTTCATCATGCTCGGCGACGCGGTCCGCGACGCCCTCGATCCGAAGCTGCGCTGAGGAGCCGTCCCATGACCACCGCACTGCTCGAAGTGCGCGATCTGCGCGTGGAGTTCCGTACGAGGGACGGTGTCGCGAAGGCCGTCAACGGAGTGTCGTACAGCGTCGGCGCGGGCGAGACCCTGGCCGTGCTCGGCGAGTCGGGCTCCGGCAAGTCCGTGACGGCGCAGGCGGCCATGGGCATTCTCGACAGCCCGCCGGGCCGTGTGACGGGCGGTCAGGTGTTGTTCCAGGGGCGGGACCTGCTGACCGCGTCCGCGGAGGAGCGGCGCAGGGTGCGGGGCGCCCGGATGGCGATGATCTTCCAGGACGCGCTGTCGTCGCTGAACCCCGTGCTGAGCGTGGGCTCTCAGCTCGGCGAGATGTTCCGCGTCCACCAGGGCCTGTCCCGCAGGGAGGCGAAGGCCAGGTCGGTCGAGCTGATGGACCGGGTGCGGATTCCGGCGGCGCGGCAGCGGGTGAACGACTATCCGCACCAGTTCTCGGGCGGTATGCGGCAGCGCATCATGATCGCGATGGCGATGGCGCTCGAGCCGGACCTGATCATCGCGGACGAGCCGACGACGGCGCTGGACGTGACGGTCCAGGCGCAGGTGATGGACCTGCTGGCGGAGCTGCGGCGGGAGTACGCGATGGGGCTCATTCTGATCACCCACGATCTGGGTGTGGTCGCGGATGTGGCGGACCGGATCGCGGTGATGTACGCGGGGCGGATTGTGGAGACCGCCCCGGTGCACGAGCTCTACAAGCGCCCGGCCCACCCGTACACCCGCGGCCTGCTGGACTCGATCCCACGCGTGGACCGGAAGGGCCGGGAGCTCTGCGCGATCAGGGGCCTGCCGCCGAACCTGCTCAGGATTCCGCCGGGCTGCCCCTTCAACCCCCGCTGCCCCCGCGCCCGCGACGCATGCCGCACGGACGTCCCACCGCTGCACGACGTGGCCGAAGGCCGCACCAGCGCCTGCCACTTCTGGAAGGAGACGCTCGATGGATGAGGCAATCCTCCGGGTGCGCGACCTGGTCAAGCACTACCCGCTCACCCAGGGCCTCGTTTTCCGGCGCCGGGTCGGCGCGGTGAGGGCCGTGGACGGGGTCTCCTTCGACCTCGCGCGGGGCGAGACGCTGGGCATCGTCGGCGAGTCCGGCTGCGGCAAGTCGACCGTGGCCAAGCTGCTGGTGAACCTGGAGCGGCCGACGGAAGGGGAGATCCGGTACCGCGGCGAGGACATCACGAAGCTGTCGGGGAGCGCGCTGAAGGCCGTGCGGCGGAACATCCAGATGGTGTTCCAGGACCCGTACACCTCGCTCAATCCGCGGATGACGGTCGGCGACATCGTCGGCGAGCCCTTCGACATTCACCCGGAGGTGGCGCCCAGGGGCGACCGGCGGCGGCGGGTCCAGGAGCTGCTGGACGTCGTCGGGCTCGACCCGGAGTACGTGGGCCGCTATCCGCACCAGTTCTCCGGCGGGCAGCGGCAGCGCATCGGCATCGCGCGCGGCCTCGCCCTGCGCCCGGAGGTCATCGTCGCGGACGAGCCGGTCTCGGCGCTCGACGTCTCCGTGCAGGCGCAGGTCGTCAATCTGATGGAGCGGCTCCAGGACGAGTTCGGGCTCTCCTACGTCTTCATCGCGCACGACCTGTCCGTGGTCCGGCACATCTCGGACCGGGTCGCGGTGATGTACCTCGGCAGGGTCGTGGAGACCGGCACCGACGAGCAGATCTACGAGCACCCCACCCACCCGTACACCCAGGCCCTGCTCTCGGCCGCCCCGCTGCCCGACCCCGGGGCGCGCGAGCGGCGGACACGCATCCTGCTGGACGGCGACGTCCCCTCGCCTGCCGACCCGCCGTCCGGCTGCCGCTTCCGTACGCGGTGCTGGAAGGCGGCGGAGCGCTGCGCGCTGGAGGAGCCCCGGTTGGCGGTCCCGGCGGACTTCCGTGGCGTCACGGGACCGGTCGCGCACCCGTCGGCCTGCCACTTCGCCGAAGAGAAGCCGCGGGCCGGCCTCCCGGCGGGGGCAGCGCACGCGTAGCCCCCGGACACTCCCGGCCGGTGCCGGTGCGTCCGGGGGCTGTTGAACTCGGACCCGTGGGGGCCTGGTCCGGGGCCTAGTCCGCGTCCTCGAGCGCGGCCAGCGCCGGGTCGAGGATCACGTCCTCGTCGCGCGCCGCGATCGTCGGCTCCTCCGGGAAGTGGCACGCCGTCAGGTGCCCTTCCCTGTTCCCGCTGATCCGGACCAGCGGCGGCTCCTCCGTCGCGCACTTGTCCTGGGCCTTCCAGCACCGCGTACGGAAGCGGCAGCCGGACGGCGGGTTGATGGGCGAAGGCACGTCCCCGGCGAGGCGGATGCGCTCGCGGGAAGGCGTCTCCTCGTCCAGCTCGACCTCGGGGACGGCGGAGAGGAGCGCGTGCGTGTACGGGTGCCGCGGCCGGTTGTAGATCGAGTCGCGGTCTCCTATCTCCACGACCTTGCCCAGGTACATCACCGCGACACGGTGCGAGAAGTGCCGTACCACCGCGAGGTCGTGGGCGATGAAGAGGAACGCGATGTCCAGCTCCCGCTGGAGCTCCTGCAGCAGGTTGACGACCTGCGCCTGGATGGAGACGTCCAGCGCCGAGACCGGCTCGTCCGCCACGATCAGCTTCGGCTCGAGCGCGAGCGCGCGGGCCACGCCGATGCGCTGCCGCTGGCCGCCGGAGAACTCGTGCGGGAAGCGGTTGTAGTGCTCCGGGTTGAGGCCCACGGTCTCCAGCAGCTCGCGCACCCGCTTCTCGCGGCCGCCCGGCGGGTTGATCCCGTTGATCTCCATCGGGCCACGGATGATCGTGCCGACCGTCTGCCGCGGGTTCAGCGACGAGTACGGGTCCTGGAAGATCATCTGGATCTCGGAGCGGACCCGCGCGAGCTGCTTGCGGTTCGCCCGCGTGATGTCCTGGCCCCGGTAGGTGATCCGGCCGCTGGTCGGCTCCAGCAGCCGGGTCAGCAGCCGTCCCGTGGTGGACTTGCCGCAGCCGGACTCGCCGACCAGGCCGAAGCTCTCGCCCGCGTGCACGGTCAGGTCGATGCCGTCCACGGCCTTCACCGCACCGACGGTGCGCTTGATCGGGAAGCCGCCCCTGATGGGGAAGTGCTTCGTCAGACCCTCCGCCGTCAGCAGGGGCTCGGCCGACGCCGGATCGGCGTCGCGCGGGGTGGGCAGGGTGAGTTTGTCGGTCACGGTGAATCTCCCTAGCCCAGCCGGGGCTTGATCTGCTCGATGAAGAAGGTCTCCTTCTGCTCGCCCGTCAGGTGGCAGGCTGACCCGCGGCCCTCGGGGAGCACGGGCCGCTCGCCGGAGCACCGGCCCCCGGCGACCTCGGAGACGAAGGCGCAGCGCGGGTGGAAGGGGCAGCCGCTCGGCGGGTTCAGCAGACTCGGCGGGCTGCCGGGGATCGACAGCAGCTCCTCGTCGGTCCCGGAGGAGATCCGCGGCATCGAGCCGAGCAGCCCCCAGGTGTACGGGTGCCGGGGGGAGCGCAGGACCTCCTTGACCGTGCCGCGCTCGACGGCCCGGCCGGCGTACATCACCAGGATGTCGTCGGCCGTGTTGGCGATGACCCCGAGGTCGTGGGTGATGAAGATGATCGCCGAGCCGAACTCCTGCTGCAGGTCCTTGAGCAGGTCCAGGATCTGCGCCTGCACGGTGACGTCCAGCGCGGTCGTGGGCTCGTCCGCGATCAGCAGTTCCGGGTTGCAGACGAGCGCCATCGCGATCATCGCGCGCTGCCGCATGCCGCCGGAGAACTGGTGCGGATAGTCGTCCACCCGCAGCTTCGGCTGCGGAATGCCGACCTTCTCGAGCATCTGGATCGCGCGCTGCCGCCCCTCGCGCCGGGAGGCGCCGGTGTGCTTCATGTACGGCTCGGCGATCTGCCGGCCCACCGTGTAGTACGGCGAGAGCGCCGTCAGCGGGTCCTGGAAGATCATCGCCATCTTGTTGCCGCGCAGCTTCTCCAGCGTCTTCTCCGGCGCGCCGGTCAGCTCCTGGCCCTCGAGCAGGATCTCGCCCGAGACGGTCGTGCCGACCGGGTTGTGCAGGCCCAGCACCGTGAGGTTGGTGACGGACTTGCCGGAGCCCGACTCGCCGACGATGCCGAGCGTCTTGCCCCGTTCGAGGTCGAAGGAGAGGCCGTCGACCGCCTTGACGATGCCGTCCTCGGTGGAGAACCGCACGTGCAGGTCGCGCACGGACAGGAAGGCGTCGGAGCCGGTCGGCGCGGGCTCGCCCTCGGTCTTGGTGAGAGTGGTCACGGGGGGTTCTCCTAGGACAGGCGCACGCGCGGGTCGATGAAGGCGTACGCGGCGTCCACGATGATGTTGAACAGCAGGATGAAGGCGGCGCTGACGAGCATCACGCCCATCGTGAGCGGCAGGTCCTTGTTCTGCACCGACTGCACCGCGAGGCGCCCGATGCCGGCGAGGCTGAAGGTCTGCTCGGTGACGATGGCGCCGCCGAAGAGCGCGCCGAGGTCCATGCCGAGGATGGTGACGATCGGGGTCAGCGAGCCGCGCCAGGCGTAGCGGTAGAAGACGTAGTTCCGCGACATGCCCTTGGCGCGCGCGGTGCGTACGTGCTCCTCCTGCAGCTGCTCGATCAGCGTGGAGCGCGACATACGCGTGTACTGCGCGGTGAAGATCGCCGCCATGACGCACCAGGGGATCAGCAGGCCCATGAACCAGCCCGCCGGATTCTCGGTGATCGGTACGTACTTGGGGTTCTCCAGCCAGCCGGTGCTGTAGACGAAGATGCCGAGCACGATCGGGCCGAGGAAGTAGATCTGCATCGAGCTCAGCACCAGCGAGACCGAGCTGACGGTCTTGTCGGTCATCGTGCCCTTGCGGCGGGCCGCGACGATGCCGGCGCCGAGGCCGACGGTCAGGAAGACCGCGAGGCCGCCCGCGGTGAGGGAGACCGTGGTCGGGAACCGGTCGACGATCGTGTCCCAGACCTGCTGGTTGTTGTTGAAGGACACCCCGAAGCAGGGGGCGTCGCAGCGGCCGACGGCGAAGTCGCGGCCGACGAGGATGCCCTTCATGAACTCCCAGTACTGCACGGGCACCGGCTGGTCGAGCCCGAGGTTCTTGTGGATGACCTCGAGCGCGGGTGCGGTGCAGTTCTTGCCGCACGCCAGGGTGGCCGGGTCCTGGGGGATGGCGAAGAAGAGGAAGAAGGTGAACGCGCTGATCAGAATCAGGATCGCGACGGCGCCGAACGTCCGGCGAATGAGGAACTGAAGCATGACGATTCGCTGCTCTCGGGACGGCGGCTGGGAGGGGGGCGGCTGGCCGGAGGGTGCCTGCTCCGCCTGGCAGGCACCCCCCGGTTCAGTGCTGTGCTGTTACTTCTTCAGGTACAGCCGCGTGACGTCGATGTAGCTGGTGTCCGCGTTGTACCGGGCGCCACCGACGTTGGAGCCGTAGATCTGGAACTGCTTGGTGAAGTACATCGGGGCGGCCGGGTTGATCTCCTCCACGATGTACTTGTGCAGCTTGACCCACTCGGCAGTCGCCTTCGCCGGGTCGGTGATCTTCGCGATGCGGGAGATCTCGGAGTTCACGTGCTTGTCGTTGAGGTGCGCGTAGTTCGCCGAGCCGTCCTGGATCTGGCTGCCGTCGAAGGACGGCGGGATGACGGTGCTGGCGGAGGACCAGTCCTGGCCCCAGCCGGTCATGTAGATGTCCAGGCCGTTCTTGACCTTGCCCACCTGCTCGTACCAGGTGGCGTTGTCGATGTCCTTCTTCTGGACGTCGAAGCCGGCCTTCTCCAGCGCATTGGCGATGATCACGGCCTGCTGCTGGCGGATCTCGGTGTTGGCGTAGGCGTAGACGAGCTTCATGCCCTCCTTGCCGGCTTCCTTGAGCAGCTTCTTCGCCTTCTCCGGGTCGCCGTTCGGCTTCTTGAGCTTGCCGTACGGGTCGTAGCCCTTCTCATAACCCGGGAGGGTCGGCGCGAGCAGACCGCCGGCCGGCTCACCGCCGTAGGTGCCGCCGTCGGGGCGGATGATCTGGATGCTCGGAAGCGCGTAGGTGATCGCGTCGCGGACCTTCTTGTCCTTGATGCGGTCCAGATTGAAGTTGAGCTGCCAGACGTACGGCTGGTAGCCGCGGATGGTGCGGGCGAAGGCCGCCTTGTCGTTGACGACCTTCTTGGCCTGGCTGATGTCGACGGCGCCGGTGAACTGGACGGCGTTCTTGGCCTCCTCGCGGTCGGCCAGGATGCGCTTGGTCTGCTCGGCGTCCTGGACGTTGTACGTGATGTCGAAGCCGTCGACGTACTGGTGGCGGACCGAGTCGGTCTTCGGGTCCCAGTTCGCGTTCTTGACGAGTTTCATGACCTTGCCGGGCTTGAACTCGCTGATCTTGTATGGGCCGAGGGCGACCGGCTTGGTGTCGTACTTCTCCTTCGTGTCCGCCTTCTCCGGAACGATGGAGTAACCCCGCATGGCCAGCGCCTGCGGCAGGTCGGGCTGCGGTTCCTTGAAATGGAAGACGATGGTCTTCTCGTCCGGGGTCTCCAGGACCGAGTCCGGAAGGTGCTTGCCCTTGTAGGGGCCGTCGGGCAGCGCCTTGCGGTACGTGGTGCCGGCGCCGGACAGCCACTGCTGGAGGTAGGTCGGCCCGTCGCTGATGAACGGCGCGTACAGGCGCTCGACGGTGTGGCGGACGTCCTTGGACGTGATGGCGTTGCCCTTCTCGTCCTTGATGCCATCCTTGAGCGTGTACGTCCAGGTCTTGCCGCCGTCGGACGACTTGCCGGAGTCGGTCGCCATGTCACCGACGACTGTCTTGGCACCGTTGTCGTCCTCCTCGAGCTGAGTCAGCCCGCGGTGGATGAGGCGGCCGAGCAGGGTGGCGTCGCTGACGTAGCTCTGTCCGGGGTCCAAGTGCGAGAAGTCGTCCGTCTGCCAGACCGTGATCGTGCCGCCGGGCTTGGCACCGGGGACCTCCTTGGCCGGGCCGGTGGACGCGGCGGCGTCACCGAGCGCGACCGCCTCGGACTGGGACTTCGCGTCCTCCTGCGTGCTGGACTTGTCCTTCTCGCTGCTGCTGCCGCTGCTGCAGCCGGCGAGCGCCAGCGACCCTGCCGCGAGCGCAACCACGATGGCGCGCGCTCTGCGCGAAGAGGCGGTGTTCATGACGTCGGGTGCTCCTGCCTGTCGGTTGTGATCCATGTGTGCTACCGGGTGCGGACGGGGTCCGGCTGGTGCGGACGGTCCGGCGAAGGGTCGGCAGCCACCCCCCTCGAATGGAGGTCACCGTCCGGACTTCGGATCGAAGGCATCCCGGACCGAGTCGCCCAAGAGGTTGAAGGCGACCACGAAGATCACCATGGCGATGCCCGGGAAGAACATGTAGGTCGGGTTCGTCTCGTAGATCCGGCCCGCGATGGCGAACATCCGGCCCCAGTCGGGCGTCGGCTCCTGGAAGCCGACGCCGATGTAGGACAGGAACGCGACCGACAGGATCGTGGAGGGCAGCATGTACGTGGCCTGCACCAGGATCGGCGTGACCAGGTTCGGCAGCAGCTCCTTGCGGATGATCCGCCAGGGCGAGGCGCCGGTGACCTTCGCGGCCTCGATGAACTCCCGCTCCCTCAGGGACAGGGTGGAGCTGCGGACCAGGCGGCTCATGCCCATCCAGCCCAGGAACCACAGCACGATGATGATGGCCGCTGCCCGGATGTAGGTCGGGGTCTCCTCCTGCGGATTCACGAAGACCGCGACGACCACGGGCATGGTGGCGATGAGGAACAGCTGCTGGGGGAAGGCGAGGAGGAAGTCGGTGATCCGGCCGAGCCAGTAGTCGACCTTGCCGCCGTAGTACCCGCCGACGAGGCCGATGACGACACCGGTGACCACCATCAGGATGGTCACGACCACCGAGGTGTAGAGGGACGTGCGCATGCCGTAGAGCAGCTGCGTGAACACATCGCGGCCGAGGTTCGGTTCGAGGCCGAACCAGAAGTCGCCGGAGATGCCGCCGTTCGCGCCCACCGGGTCGCCGAAGTCGTCCAGCAGCCCGATCTGCTCCTGGCCGTACAGCGTGTACGGGTCCTTGCCGTAGAGCCACGAGATGACCGGGGCGAGCGCGGCGATCGCGAAGAAGAAGAGCACCACGAAGGCGGAGAGGACGCCGGTGCGGTCGCGCTTGAAGCGCAGCCACATCAGCTGGCCGGGGGAGCGGCCGGTCAGCGACTGGTCCGGTCCGGATCCCTTGGTGGGGGTCTCGGGAACCACTGCTGCCTCAGCCGCCGTACCAGCCGCTTGGGTTGGGCTCGTCATTTTGGCTACCTGCCCCCGAGGCGAAAAATTGTTTGACACGTAAGCAGCGGGTCTGCGCTGCTGATTGAGCGGAACTCTTACGAGCGAATCAACGCGCGTCAAGAGGCAAAGCGGCGGGGAGCGGCCGACTCTGTGCTTCTTGAGCGAAGATTTCGCAGATTGAGGTGCGCGCGTGCTTGACAACATCCGCACGTGGGGGACATGAGTGATTTATGCGGACCAAGTTCGTTAACAAGCAAGCAACTTGACTGACGCAACACCGATATACGGACGCGTCACGCTGGACAGCGTACGGCCGTGCGGGTGCCGTAGACCGGCCGGGGAGGGCTTTGCCGCCGTCCCCGGCCGGTCGCTTGTCGGTTCGGTGTCACGCGGGGTAGAACCGCCACCATGGGCGCTATGGGGCAGAGTCGCACACTGATGCGCGGAGCGCGCTTATTCGGGGCAATTGCCTTCGCTCTGCTCGCGCTGGTCGAGTTCGTATGGATCATGCATGACGCCCACGCGGCGGTGGAGACCGCGGACGTGTGGTGGCTCTGGGCGGGGATGCCGTCGCGGGCGGAGGGCGGCATCTGGGGTACGTCGCTGGCGGACCCGGTGCTGGTCTGTGTGCATACGGGGGCGGCGATCGCCGCGCTCCGGTCGGCCCCGGCTTCGGCTTCCGCTTCTGCTCCCGGATCTGCTGCCGGATCTGTTTCCGCCGCTGGAGCGCTTGGTTCCGCGGCGGTCGTCACCATCGCGCTGCGGATCCCCAGCCTGTGGACGCTCCAGTCCGGCTGGATGCGCGTGGTCGACGAGGACCTTCGGTCCCGGGCGACGCTGACGGCGGGGACGGGCGTGCTGACCGGCGTCGCGCTGCTTGTCGCCGTCGCGGCAGGGCGCCGGCGCATGGACGGGGGCGAGGGCAGAGGCGTGGGCGGCGAGGGCAGAGGCGTGGGTGGTGTTGTGCGCCCCGGCCGGGCCGCGTCCGTCATCGCCTTTCTCTTCCTGGGCGTTGCGGCGGGGGCCGTGGCCGCCTGGCAGATCCACTGGGCGCGGGAGTGGGGTTGGCGGACCTACGGGAAGCTGCTCGTCGGCGACGGCCCGCAGAACGTCTACGCGCTGCTCCAGCCGCCGTTCGGATGGCTCGCCTGGACGGTGGTCCTCGTGAGCCTGGCGGCGGCGGTCGCGGCCCTCGCGCGTACGGCCTTCTCCCGGCCGCTCGGCATGACGGCGGCCACGATGCTGCTCGCCCGCGGGCTGACGGGCGTATCGGCGCAACGGCGGACCGGGCTGCTGGCGCACGTCTGGGACCTGCCGGTCCGGGACCAACTGAGCGTGGCCACGGCGGTCTTCGAGCTGCTGGCCGGGGTCGTGGTGCTCGCGGCACTGGGACGGCGCGGCCGCCGACCGGAGGCAGAGCCGTACGGGGGCGAGCGGTACGGGAGCGAGCCGTATGGGAGCGAGCCGCACGGGGGCGGACAGTACGGGAGCGCGCATGGCTACGCGGGCGGGAGCCGCGGTGGCGAGTATCGGCCGCCCCCGCCCCCGCCCGGCCGGTGAGACGCACGGCCGCTGCGCACCCGCGGCTCCGCCCCGGTGGCTGCGGTCGGCTCGGCCGCGGCCGGGGGAGAGTCCGTCAGGCCATGCCCAGCGACCGCTTCAGGAAGGCCACCTGAAGCAGCAGCAGGTTTTCGGCCACCTGCTCCTGCGGCGTCATGTGGGTGACCCCGGACAGCGGCAGCACCTCGTGCGGCCGGCCCGCGGCGAGCAGCGCCGAGGACAGGCGCAGGGTGTGTGCGGCGACCACGTTGTCGTCCGCGAGTCCGTGGATGATCATCAGCGGGCGGTGCGTCTCCGCCGCGCCCGACAGGCCCTCGTCCGTCACCAGTGAGTTTGCCGCGTAGACCTTGCCCTGCTCGTCCGGGTGGCCGAGGTACCGCTCCGTGTAATGGGTGTCGTACAGCCGGAAGTCGGTGACCGGCGCACCCGCCACGCCCGCGTGGAAGACGTCGGGGCGGCGCAGCACGGCCAGGGCGGCGAGATAGCCGCCGTACGACCAGCCGCGGATGGCGACGCGGGACAGGTCGAGGGGGTGGTTTCCGGCCAGCCCCTGAAGGGCCTCCACCTGGTCGTCGAGGGTCGCGCCCGCGAAGTCGTTCATGACCCCCTTCTCCCAGGCGGGTGAACGGCCGGGCGTACCACGGCCGTCGGCGACGACCACCGCGAAGCCCTGGTCGGCGAACCACTGGGACGTGAGGTGCGGATTGTGGGCGGCGACGACGCGCTGGCCGTGCGGACCGCCGTACGGGTCCATCAGGACGGGCAGCGGCCCCTGGTCCTCGCGGTAGTCCGTGGGCAGCAGAACGGCGCACGGGATACGGCGCGTGCCCGCCTCTGTCAGCCGCGCGCGGGCCGTCAGCACCGGTTGTTCCGCGTAGGAGGTGATGGTCGCCACGGACTTGCCGTCGCTCAGGACGCGGGCCGTGGCACCGCTCGCGCCGAGCGTGGCCGAGGAGAGCACGGAGACGGTGCCGGAGCGGACGGCGGAGTGCACGCCCTGGCCTTCGGAGAGGCGCTCGGTGCCGAGTTCGTTGACGCGGTGCACGTGGATCTCGCCGATGGCCGGATCCGACGCCTCGGGACCGGCGGACGCCGAGATCAGGATGTCGGCCTGCGAGACGTCCAGCACGGCCCGTACGTGCAACTGGGGCCCGGTGAGCGGCCGGGCTCCCACGACCAGCACGCGCGCCCCGCCCTCGTCGGCGATCCGTACGAGCCGGCCGTCCGGCGTCCACGCGGGCACGCCGGGGAAGAGATCGAGCCAGACCGGGTCCTCGTCGGCGTGCAGCATCCGCGTCCGGCCGGTCTCCGTGTCCACGGTGAGGTAGAGCTGGCCGCGCTGGTCGCGAGCCTGCACGAGGAGCAGCGGCGGGCCCGCGGGAGACCAGTGCACGCGCGCGAGGTACGGGTACGCGGCGCGGTCCCACTCGACCTCGGTGCGGGAGCCGTCGAGGCCGATGAGGAGGAGCCGGACGTCGGCGTTGGGCGTCCCGGCGGCGGGGTACGCGACCTCCTGCGGCTCGCGGTCCGGATTGGCCGGGTCGGCGATCCACCAGCGCTGGACGGGGGACTCGTCGACGCGGGCGACGAGCAGCCGCTCGCTGTCCGGCGACCACCAGAAGCCGCGGGAGCGGTCCATCTCCTCGGCGGCGATGAACTCGGCCAGGCCGTACGTGACGCCGTCCGCGTTCTCGCTCTCGCCGCCGCCGGGTGCGGCGAGCGCCCGGTCGCCCGCGCCGTCGGCGTCCACGACGCGGAGGGCGCCGCCGGCGACGTACGCGACGCGCCGCCCGTCCGGCGAGGGCCGCGGGTCCACGACCGGGCCGGGGACGGGGAGTTCGCGCGCGGTGCCCGCCCGGAGCTCGGCGGTGAAGAGGCGGCCGGAGAGCGCGAAAGCGGCCAATTCGACGGCCTCGTCAACCGCGTAGCCGACGACGCCCGCGGACCCCTCCCGGCTGCGTTCGCGCCGGGCCCGCTCCTCGGCGGAGAGCTCCTCGGAGGCGCCGCCGAGCAGCGCGGCGGGATCGGCGGCGATCCGCTCCTGTCCGGATTCGAGATCGCGCACCCAGAGCAGATTCGCCCGGTCGGTGCCGCTGCGCGAGCGGAGGAAGACGACCCGGGTCCCGTCCGGCGACACGGTGAAGGCGCGGGGGGCGCCGAGGGTGAAGCGCTGGGTGCGGGCGTACTGGCGCGGAAAGGAGATCTGTCCGGTCATGGACAGACCCTATGCGCGCCTGCCACCCGGCACACCGCAGTCGACCACCCCAGCTGTGCTTTCCGCCACGCCGCCGGTGACGGCCCCGCCTGCGGGCTCCGCCGACAGCCGCCGCGGCCCGGGGCCCTGCGGGGTGGGGGTCGCCTTGGTGGAAGGTGTGCTCTGCGGTGTGCATACGTACGCACTCCGTCGGCCGGGCCGCGCGGTCTCCTGCGAGCGGGTCTCACTCGCGCGTCGAGCGAGGGCCGCCTTGCGGCAGCGAGCGGCCGCCCCGCTCGGCGGCGATGGGACCGCCGCGCGCAGGGCGGGCTGCGCAGGCACGACGCGGCCGCGCCGACGAGGCGACCCGTGCGCCCCTCGTCTGCTCCCGTGCACCGATTCGTGCTCGGGAGCGGAAAGTTATGATCAGTTGCGCATAGTGGGTTCGACGCCCGCGGTACAGCGAAGTTGTGCGCTCCTTGTCCTCGGCCGCGTCTTTGGAGGTGAACCGCCGTGGCACTTTCGATTTCGGCGGTGGTGCTGCTGGCGATCATCGTCTTCCTGCTGATCCGGAAATCCGGGCTGAAAGCCGGACACGCGGTGGTCTGCATGCTGTTGGGCTTCTATCTGTCGAGTTCCTCCGTCGCCCCGACGATCAACGAGCTGACCACGAACGTCGCCGGCATGATCGGCGGCATCAAGTTCTGACGGCTCCCGGGCCCCGGCAGCGTCCGCGGCAGGGGCCGCTCCGGCAGCGGCCAGGCCGGCCGCCGCCACGGCTCGTACGCTCCCTGGCTCGTACGCTGTAGCCATGACCGATCTTCCCGGCCGCCGTCTCCTGCTCGTGCATGCACACCCGGACGACGAGACGATCAACAACGGCGCCACGATGGCCAAGTACGCGGCCGAGGGCGCCCTTGTCACCCTCGTGACCTGCACGCTCGGCGAGGAGGGCGAGGTGATCCCGCCAGGGCTCGCGCATCTCGCCGCCGACCGCGAGGACGCGCTGGGCGCCCATCGCGTCGGCGAACTCGCCGCCGCCATGGCCGAGCTCGGCGTCACGGACCACCGCTTCCTCGGCGGCCCGGGCCGCTACCGCGACTCCGGGATGATGGGCACCGAGCAGAACAACCGTCCCGGCTGCTTCTGGCGGGCCGACGTCGACGAGGCCGCGACGCACCTGGTCGCGGTGGTGCGGGAGGTACGGCCGCAGGTGCTGGTGACATACGACGAGATCGGCGGCTACGGCCACCCCGATCACATCCAGGCCCACCGCGTCGCCATGCGCGCCGCCGAACTGGCTGCCGAGCCCGCCTACCGCCGGGACTTCGGCGAAGCGCACGCCATCGACAAGATCTACTGGAACTGTCTGCCGCGTTCGGCCGCGGTGGCCGGTTTCGCGAGGCTGCGCGAGGCGAATCTGACCTTCGGCGGGATCGCCACGGCGGACGATCTGCCGGGTGTCGTCGAGGACTCCGAAGTGACGGCCCGGATCGACGGACGCGAGTACGCGGCGGCCAAGACGGCGGCCATGCGTGCCCACGCCACCCAGATCGCCGTGGACGGGCCCTTCTTCGCGCTGTCGAACGACCTCGGACAGCCGCTCCTCGTCGAGGAGTTCTACCGCCTGGTCCAGGGCAAACCGGGCGGCGAGGTGCCGGAGGACGACCTCTTCGCCGGAATCGCCGGGCCGGCCACGCCGGGGGCGGACCGGTGAGCGCCGGTCGCCTCGCCGGTTACGCGGCGCTGGCCGTGCTCGGCGTTCTCGTCGGCGCGGCGGGCGCACTCGCCCAAGCGGCCTGGTTCCCGGGCGGGTTGCTGCTCGCGCTGCTCGCCATCGGCGGGCTCTGCTACGGCGGCGTCAAAGCCCTCGGCACCCGGATCGGTGCCGCCGCGGCGGCCGCCGGCTGGCTGCTCGCCGTACTGCTGCTGACCACCACCCGTCCTGAAGGAGACTTCGTCTTCGGTGCGGGCGCAGGCTCGTACATCTTCCTGCTGGGCGGGATGATGGTCGCTGTGATGTGCGCCACCCTGCCTCATGTGCCACCACCGGGCGTGCAAGCCGCCCGACTTGGCAAGTGACGTGACAAAACTCCCCGTGCCGGTCAGCCGCCGTCGGAGTGGGCATTGCGGCCGTCCATGGGTCGATGTCGGCACTGCCCAGTATGGTGGAGCGCGCCGCCGAGCCGCCCGAGCGAGGTCATGACGGGCGGCGGAGCTAACCGGGAGAGCCTGCCTTGAGCCGAGAAACTGACAGTTCGTCCTCCGGTCCCCAGGGGCGCGGTGGAGCCGCATATCCCTCGGGGACCCCGCCGTACGGAACCCGCCAGTACCCGTCGCTGCACCCCCCGCAGGACGCCGCGCGCGAGAACAGCAGGGCGGCTGACAACGGCGCGGACGACGGCGAGGCCCCGAAGCCGGAGGAGCCCAGGACCGAGACGACGCTGACGACTCGGATCCGGATCAACATCCCGGGGTCCCGGCCCATCCCGCCGGTTGTCGTGCGCAAGCCGGTCGAGGAGGGGGACGCGGAAGCCGCGGCGGCCACGGGCCCGACGTCCTCCACCACGGGCACGTCTCCCGCGGCGTCGCCGACCCTTTCGGTACCCGCGCCCAAGGACGAGCAGCAGCAGGCCAGGTCCCGCGGCAGCGGCGAGGGCAGGGAAGAGCCGAAGGCCACGAGCGACTGGTTCGCGCCGCGCAAGGCGCCGACGTCGACGCCGGCATCCGCGCCGACACCGCCGACACCGCTGGCGGCTCCGGCCCCGCGCGGCGCCGGGGAGCGAAAACGCTCCGACATGCCGTACTTCTCGAACGGATCCGGCGCCGGGCCCGCATCGGGGCATGGCTCGGGTCCGGGCGCTGGTCCGGGTGAGTCCACCGGAGGCACGCCCGCGTACGGCACGGGCCGCCCCGACTCCGGGCCGTACGCCGGTCGTCCTGGCAGCGACCCGGGCACCGGGCCCACCCCCCCGTACGGCAGGGGTCCGGGCCCAGGACCCGCCGGGCCCACCGCCTCGGCCGGTGCAGGGCCCGCCGGCCCCGCCGGGCCGACCGGTGCCGGTCCCGCCGGGCCCACCACCGGGCCGATGACCGGAGACCTGCCGGTCCCGCCGCCCGGATTCCGGCGGCCTGAGGGCCCGGGAGGTCCCGGTCTCGGCGACGATACGGCGCGGCTCACCCCGCAGGCCCCCTCCCCAACCGACGGTGATCACCGCTCGCCGGCTTCCGGCATCGGCGCGGTCGGTGCGGCTCCCGGCGGCCCCGCCTCCGGCGGTCAGCTCCCGTCCGGCCTGGCAGGTCCGGGCGGTCCGGGCGGTCCGGGCAGCCCGGCCGGTCCTCCCGGCCCAGGTGGTCCGGCCCGGCCCGGCGGTCCCAGTGGACCCAGCGGTCCCGAAGGACCCGATCACATCTCGGGCGACACCCTGGTCAGTGGCGTTTCTCGGGTCCCGTCGTCCGGCGACTTCGCGTTCCCCGGCAGCCCGGCGGCCGGCGACCGGGCCTTCCCGCCCGGGCCGCCGATCGGAGAGGCCGCCGAGCCCCGCCCGGCGCCCGCCCCCGCGGCGAGCTCACCGGCGCCCGCTCCGCCCGGCAAGAAGGGCCGCTCCAAGCTCGTCCTCGCCGGAGCCGGGCTCGTCGGCGTGGCCGTCGTGGCGTACGGCGCGGGGCTGCTGCTCGATCACGCGGATGTGCCCAACGGCACGACCGTCCTCGGCGTGGACATCGGCGGCCTGTCGAAGGAGGACGCCGTCGCGAGGCTGGACGACGCTCTCGGCGGGCGCGTCAACGGTCCGCTGACCGTGGCCGTCGACGGCAAGGAGGAGCAGCTCAAGCCCTCCGCCGCGGGTTTGACCCTCGACACCGAGACGACCGTCCGCGGTGTCGCGGGGCGCGACTACAACCCGGTCTCCGTGATCGGCTCCCTCTTCGGCGGCGCCCGCGAGGGCGAGCCGGAGATCGAGATCGACGAGGAGAAGCTGGCGGCCGCGCTGAAGACCCTCTCCGGGGAGGTCGGCGGCAACCAGGACGGGACCATCAAGTTCGTACCGGGCAAGGCCGTCGCCGTACCGGGCAAGACGCACAAGGCCGTTGACGTGGAAGAGGCCGTCGCCGCCGTCGAGGACGCGTACTGGGAGCGGGCCGAGACCGGCCAGAGCGAGACCGTCGAGCTGCCCGTCAGCATGCAGAAGCCGACGATCAGCCGGGCCGAGATCGACCGGAAGATGAAGGAGTTCGCCGAGCCGGCGATGTCCGGCCTGGTCACGATCAAGGCCGGCGGCAAGTCGATCCCGTTCGGCCCGGACAAGTCGCTGCCGAAGGTCCTCTCGGTGAAGCCGGTGAACGGCCGTCTGGTGGAGGTCTACGACCGCGAGGCGCTCAAGAAGCTGTACGGCAGCACCTTCGACGGCGTCCTGATCACGAAGGGCGACGGCAGCAGGAAGCCGGTCTCGCCCGAGGACGTCGCCGCCGCGCTGGCCAAGGCCCTGCGCGGCAAGACACCCGCGGAGCGCATCGGCGTCATCCCGCTCGAGCCCAGCTAGGCCGCGGCCGGCCGAGTCCGGTGGTTCCCCCCCGGCCCGCACCTTCCCGGAAGGGCGGGTCAGGGGAGGAACCCGCCGCGCATCAGGGATGCATCCTGGCCCCCTTGAGGACCTTGTCCACGGCATTGCGCGGCCCGTGCACGGCCAAGCCGACCAGGTCGAGCTGATCCTTCGGCACCGCGCGCACCGCGGCCCGGTTGTCCCGGTCGTTGCCCGTGGTGAACAGGTCGGAGGTGAACACCGCCAGCGGCAGGGAGCGGCCGAGGGCGCGGGCGTGCGCGGCGGTCAGCGTCTCCTTCGTACCGGCGAAGACCAGGACGGGCTGGCGGAACATCGGCAGATAGCTGGTGCCGTCGGCGTCCTCGTACGCTTCGCCGATCACTTCGGGGATCAGCGTACCGACGCCGCTGACCAGGAACGCCGTCGCATTGAGCCGCTGCCAGGGCAGCAGGTCGTCGCGCAGCAGGACGGCGATCTTGGTGTCGAATCCGATCGGCTCTCGCTCGTCATTCATGCCTCGATCCATGCCTCGCAGACTGCCGACCGGGCACTGGCGGGGTCTTGTACGTTCTTTGCATGGTGGCCCGGCCGGAGATCTCGGCGTGGCGCCCGCCGGTGGCGGGTGTGACGGAGGTCTTCCACGCCCATTTCACCGATCACGCGTATCCCATGCACGTCCACGACGCCTGGACGCTGCTGATCGTTGACGACGGCGTGGTCCGCTACGACCTCGACCGGCACGAGCACGGGACGCCCAGCGACGTGGTGACCCTGCTGCCCCCGCACGTCCCGCACAACGGCTCCGCCGCGACACCACAGGGATTCCGCAAGCGGGTGGTGTACCTGGACATGACGTACCTGGGGGAGCGGCTCATCGGTCCTGCGGTCGACAGTCCCGATCTGCGCGACCCGGTGCTGCGCCGGCGGGTTCACCAGTTGCACACGGTCCTGCGGCTCAGGGGCGATGAGCTGGAGGCGGAGAGCCGGCTCGCGCTGATCGGCGAACGGCTGCGGCAGCGCCTGCGGAGGCAGCTGCGGAAGCGGACGGCATCGGCGACGGCATCGGCGCCGCCCCGGCGCGACCGGAGCGTGGCGCACCGCATGCGCGAACTTCTGGATGAACGGGTGCTTGACGGAGTGACCCTGGCGGAGGCCGCCCAGCTGGTGCACGCCCACCCGACGCACCTGGTCCGGGCGTTCAGCGGCGCGTTCGGCATCGCGCCCCACCAGTATCTGATGACGCGGCGCGTCGATCGTGCCCGGCGGTTGCTGCTCGACGGGCAGCCGCCCGGTGCGGTGGCGGCCGCCGCGGGGTTCTACGACCAGTCCCATCTGACGCGCCACTTCAAGCGGATCGTCGGCGTCGCCCCGGGCCGCTACGCCCGCGCCCGCCCGTAGGCCCGTAACCCTGCGGCCCCACGGCCCCACGGCCCCGCCCGTAGCCCGGGGCTCAGTTCAGCATGGCCCGCGCGGCGAGCGCCTGGCGCTGGAGGGACTCGGCCGCGCCCGGGTCGACGGGCGCGATCACCTCCGCGTACGCCTCCAGTTCCGCCGCGCCGTCCCTGAAGTCCCCGCGCTGTACGAGCAGTTGCGCGTGCTCGTACCGCAGCCGCGCCGGGTGGCTCGGCAGCAGCAGCGACAGCTCCACGGCCCACAGCTGCACATCCGACCGCTCGGGCCGTGCCGCCGCCCACGCCCGGATGTTGTTGAGGATCCGCAGGACGATCTCCAGCGGCGGGGCCGGGGAGAGCATCGCGGGCGTCGGCGGCGACCCCGTCGCGCCCACGACCAGCAGCTCCGCATCCGCACCCGTGAGCACCCGCCCCCCGTCGAAGGGGTCGGCGAGCACATGCCCGTCCGAGGCGGCGGGATCGCCGAAGCCGACGACGAAGTGACCGGGCAGCGCCACCCCGTACACCGGTCCGCCCGCCCGCCGGGCGACCTCCATCCACACCACCGACAGCAGGATCGGCAGGCCGCGCCGCCGCCGCAGCACATGCGTCAGCAGCGATGACTCCAGGCGCCGGTAGTCGGCAGGAGAACCGTGGAAGCCGCAGCGCCGGCCGAGCAGATCGGCGACGGCCCGCGCCCACCCGGCCGCCCCGTCGGCGGGCCGGAAGGGCAACAGCCCCGCCAGCCGGTCCAGTTCGATCTGCGCCTCGTCGATCCCGGCCTCGCCGATCTCCGGCTCGGCCTCGGCGGCGACCAGCAGGCACAGCAGCGCGAGGTCCGGGCGCTCGGCGCGGGCCGCCTCGGCGAACCGCTGCCGCCTGTCGGTGATATCGGGCATACGTGCCTGGTACCCGCTCAGCGGCCCTCACCCTTCGGGGCGCGGAAGTGGTGGTAGAGGTGGTGCGTGGTGAAGCCCATGCCGTCGTAGAGCGCTCCGGCGCCGCCGTTGTCCGACTCGACCTGGAGGTACGCGGCGGAGGCGCCCTCGTCCAGGGCCCTGCGGGCGAGCGCGGCCATCACGGCGGTGGCCAGGCCCTGACGGCGCCGTTCCGGGACGACCTCGATGGCCGTGAACCCGGCCCAGCGCCCGTCGACCACGCAGCGCCCGATCGCGTCCGGCGGGGTGCCTTCCGCATCGCCCGGCACGGTCGCGAACCACACCGAAGGACCGCCGCCCAGCACCTTCAGCACCTCGGGGGCGGGCTCGACGGACCGCTGATAGCGGGCCAGCCACGCCTCGTCGATCCCGCGGGAGAGCACCACGCGCGACGCGTCCGCAGCGGCGTCGGCTCCGGCACCGCTACCGGCACCGGCACCGGCACCGGCGTCTGCGATGGGCGCGAGCGCCGCGACCCGGATCAGCGCCGAGACCTCCCGCGTCCAGCCGCGCTCCCCGAGCTCGGCGGCCAGCCGCTCCTGCGAGCCCTCCGCCCCCGTGCTGACCTGCATATACGCGGGGCGGCCGCGCTCGCCGTACCACGCGGTGACCCGCTCCAGGGCCTCGTCCAGCGGCAGGCCGGGATCGCCGATCGGCAGGACGGAGTTGGCACGCCGGGTGAAGCCCCCGGCCCAGCGCAGTTCCCAGTCCCCGAGCCGCTCGCTCTCGACCGGCGGCCAGGCGCGGGCGGCGACCCGGTCGAGCTCGTCCCAGCTCGCCGCGGGCCCCCTCCTGCGGACCGGCGCGGCGGGGATGACCTTGCCCGCGACCAGCGACGATTCCACGATGCGGACGGTCGCCCCGTCCCGCCGTGTGATACACAGCACACCGCTGTCCCATGATGTGAGCACACCGACCGTGTCGGTGAATTTCTCGCCGGGCGCTCCAGCCTCCGTCAAGCGCCGGACCGATACCCTTTTGCCCACGTCAGCGCTGGTGATCCGGACCTCGAATCGTCCGCCAGTGGTGAAATCCACAGCTCGGTCAGCCCCTCCTGTTCGTCTCGCGCCCCGGAACGGAGATACTAGGTGCGGGCATCGACGACGCCGCGCTCCCGCGCGCCCGTGGCGGAGCCGCGAAGGGACCGCCAGCCCTACCGAGGAGGAACGACAGCGTGACCTACGTCATCGCGCAGCCTTGTGTCGACGTCAAGGACAAGGCGTGCATCGAGGAGTGCCCCGTCGACTGCATTTACGAGGGCTCCCGGTCCTTGTACATCCACCCGGACGAGTGCGTCGACTGCGGGGCCTGCGAACCGGTCTGCCCCGTCGAGGCGATCTTCTACGAGGATGACACGCCGGAGGAGTGGAAGGACTACTACAAGGCGAACGTCGAGTTCTTCGACGAGCTCGGCTCCCCCGGCGGTGCGTCGAAGCTCGGCCTGATCGAGCGCGACCACCCCTTCATCGCAGCGCTGCCGCCGCAGAACCAGTAAGTCGTAGGTTCCCCGGCTACTGCTGGGTGGGGGCGCCCACGGCGAAGCCAGGGCCGGGGGGTGCCCCGGCTCAGCCAGGGGGACCCCAAGGCCCGGCGCAGCGCCGCCTCGGTCCCGTACGGCTCAGGGCCGTGCGGGACCGAGGCGTTTTCCGCCCTCCCCCTCCGCACCACCTGCCCTGTCCGAGAGAAGTGAGCACCGTGCCCGCAGTCTCCGCCCGCCTCCCCGTCTTCCCATGGGACCGGCTCGAGCCCTACAAGGCGTCCGCCGCCTCCCACCCGGACGGCATCGTGGACCTGTCGGTGGGCACCCCCGTCGACCCGGTCCCCGAACTGATCCAGGCCGCGCTGGCGGCCGCGTCCGACAGCCCCGGCTACCCGACCGTGTGGGGCACTGCGCAGCTGCGCGACGGGATCACCGGCTGGGCGGGCCGGCGTCTCGGCGCGGTGGGCCTGGAGCACACCAACGTCCTGCCGGTGGTCGGCTCGAAGGAGCTGGTGGCCTGGCTGCCCACGCAGCTGGGCCTCGGCCCGGCCGACCGCGTCGCGTACCCGCGGCTGGCCTACCCGACGTACGAGGTGGGCGCGCGGCTCGCGGGCGCCGAGCCGGTCGTCTACGACGCTGAGACATTTGCGGCCGGCGCCGCGGGGCTGGACCTCGACCCGGCCGGTCTGAAGCTGCTGTGGCTCAACTCCCCGTCCAACCCCACGGGCCGGGTGCTCTCGAAGGACGAGCTGCGGGCCGCGGTCGTCTGGGCGCGCGAGCACGGGGTGCTGGTGTTCAGCGACGAGTGCTACCTGGAGCTGGGCTGGGAGACCGAGCCGGTGTCCGTGCTGCACCCGGACGTCTGCGGCGGCTCGTACGAGGGCATCGTCGCGGTGCACTCGCTCTCGAAGCGCTCGAACCTGGCGGGCTACCGGGCGGCCTTCCTGGCCGGTGACGCGGCGGTGCTCGGCGAGCTGCTCCAGATCCGCAAGCACGGCGGCATGATGGTCCCCGCCCCGGTACAGGCCGCGACGATCGCGGCGCTGGGCGACGACGCACACGTGGCGGAGCAGCGCGCCCGCTACGCGGCCCGCCGCACCGCGCTGCGCACCGCGCTGGAGGGGTGCGGCTTCCGCATCGAGCACAGCGAGGCGAGCCTCTACCTGTGGGCGACGCGGGACGAGCCGTGCTGGGACACGGTCGGGGACCTGTCGAAGCGGGGCATCCTCGTCGCGCCGGGCGACTTCTACGGCTCGGCCGGAGAGCGGTTCGTGCGCGTGGCGTTCACCGCGACCGACGAGCGGGTGGCGGAGGCGGTCCGCCGCCTCGCGGCCTGACGAGGACGGACCGTTCCGCACCTGTGCTCGGCGATACGAAGGGGCCCGGGGAGCAGGGAACTCCCCGGGCCCCTTCGCGTACGGATGTGCCCGCGTACGGATGTGCCCGCGTACGGATGGATGCGCCGAGCGGGCCGAGTGCGCCGAGCGCTTCAGACGCGCTCGGGGTCAGCCGCCGAGCGGCAGACCGCCCTGGAGGGGCAGACCGCCCTGGAGCGGCCGTCCCTGGGCCGTGGCGCCGCCGGGCAGCCCGGTCTTGCCGCCGGCCAGACCGCTCGTCGCCGGGGTCGCCTTCGTGGCGGCGCCGAGGACGGTGTGGGAGGCGCCCGCCGCGCGACCGGAGGCTCGCTGGACCACCGGCATGGCGGTCCTCCCGACCTTCGGCACCGGGGTCTTGTTGACCGCCCCGCCGACGGCCTTGCCGGCCGCGTTGCCGACCGTCTTGCCGGCCTGAGGCAGGGAGGACTTCACGGCCTGGCTGCCGGTGTCTCCCGCCTTGTTGCCGAACTGCTGCGCGGCGCCGTCGACGGTGCCACCGACGCTGGCACCGTCGAGGTTGGTGAGCCCGCCCGTGGGGGTGGGGGTGCTCGCGAGGTCGGCGGCGCTCGCCGTGCCGGCCGCGCCGACGATGGGAGCGGCGCCCGCGGCGACCAGCAGCGCGGCTCGGGCGATCCGACGCGTGAGGGGGAGGGACATTGTGCTCCTTTGGCGGAGAGTGAGGCTTGAGCTTCTGCTTGAGCTTCTGTCGGGTGTCTCATGCCCGCGGTGCGGACGCTGTGACTACCGCGTGAGGAGCGGGAAGGTTGCGGCGAACGGGGGTAAAGAGTTGGTAATGCGTCGCATTATCCGCTGTGGAGAAAAACGGGTAAACGCGAATCCCCGTATGGGCCTGATGTATCGTCACTCCCCCTGATCTGCAAGGAAGTTGGGGGCAAACGGGGAATGCGGCGGCGAGCGTCGGAATTCGAAGGCGGGAATTCGGGCCGCGCTCCCGCTATCGAGTGGACGCTCGCACGATTGCGCGGTCCGAGACGGGTTTTGGCCCGGTCTATATGCGGTCTCTGCGCCGGCTACGAGCGGTCTATTGCACGGTTCTGATGAGAACCGTGCCCGAGCCCCGGGCCTTTGACGCGGCGGAGTTTCCCTCCGCAGCCTCCGCCGTGCGCCAGCCCTCCCCGGATTCCTCCGCGCTCCACACCCGGTTCCCGTAGGAGACCTGTGCGATGCGCAGCTCGGAGGCCTGGGCCACCGCCCAGTGCGCGAGTTCCCAGCCGCGCCGCCCGGGACCACCCCGGTCCGGCTTCCTGCCCACCGGGACGGCCACCACCGCGTCGGAGCCCGCCCGGCTCTTCCCGCCGCCCGCTGCGGCGGTCCGCTCGAGGCCCGCGGACTGGGCCCGGGGCAGCACGTCGGGGCCGAACTCGCGGATGAGTTTGGCCCGCACGCGCGCCGGGTCGCCGGGACGCCCGCCGGCCGAGGCGGCCGTACAGCTGAAGGCGCCGGGCGTACGGCCGGTGAGCGCGGACGCGAGCAGCGAGGCCTCCTGCTCGTGCTTGGCGTACGCCTGCGGGTAGCCGCTGCGCTGCACCTTCTGCGCGGCCACGGTCAGCGGCAGCCGCTCGTACCCCGGAACCTTCACCAGGTGCTCGTAGAACTTCCGCGTCGCGTAGACCGGGTCCCGGATCTGCCTGGCCTTGCCCCAGCCCTGCGAGGGGCGCTGCTGGAAGAGGCCGAGCGAGTCCCGGTCGCCGTAGCCGATGTTGCGCAGGCCCGACTCCTGCATGGCGGTGGCGAGCGCGATGGCGACCGCCCGTTCCGGCAGTGCGCGCGAGGAGCCGACGGCCCCGATCGTCGCCGCGTTGACCGCCTGCTCCGGGTGCATCTCGTAAGTGGCGCCGTCCTTGCCGGGGCCCCTTACCGCGCAGCGCGGCGCTCCCGGGCCGCTGCTGGAGAAGTGCACGATCAGATAGCCCGCCAGCGCCAGCAGTACGGCACAGGCTGCGACGATGCGCAGCAGGCGGCCGCGACGGCGGGTTGAGGTCGGGTGGGACACGGGCCCACCGTACCGGCAGGGAACTTTGCCGTGCTGTCACGGGCTATCGTCGGCCGTATGGACCAACCGACGCTCGATCTGTCCCTGGACGCCGCGGCCCTGACCGCGCAGCTCGTCGACTTCCGCTCCGAGAGCGGCCAGGAGAAAGCACTGGCCGACGCGGTCGAGGCGGCCCTGCGCGGGCTGCCGCACCTGACCGTCCACCGGGACGGGGACGCGGTCGTGGCCCGTACGGACCTGGGGCGCGCCGAGCGGGTCCTCCTCGCCGGGCACATCGACACCGTGCCGATCGCCGGCAACGTCCCCTCCCGGCTCGACGAACACGGCGTGCTGTGGGGCTGCGGCACCTCCGACATGAAGTCCGGAGTCGCCGTCCAGCTGCGCATCGCCGCCACCCTGCCCGCGCCCAACCGCGACCTCACCTTCGTCTTCTACGACCACGAGGAGGTCGAGGCCGAGCTCAACGGCCTGAAGCGGCTCGCCGAGAACCACCCCGAGTGGCTGGCAGCCGACTTCGCCGTGCTGCTCGAGCCCACCGACACCAAGGTCGAGGGCGGCTGCCAGGGAACCCTGCGGGTCCGCGTCGAGACCACGGGCCGGCGCGCCCACTCCGCCCGCAGCTGGCTCGGCGAGAACGCCATCCACAAGGCTGCTCCCGTGCTCGCCCGCCTCGCCTCGTACGAGCCGCGGCGCGTGGACATCGACGGCCTCACCTATCGCGAGGGCCTGAACGCCGTGATGATCGAGGGCGGTCACGCGGGCAACGTCATCCCCGACGCCTGCGCCGTGATCGTCAACTTCCGTTTCGCGCCCGACCGCAGTGAGGCGGAGGCGCTCGCCCACGTACGGGAGGTCTTCGACGGCTTCGAGGTGGTGCTGACCGACTCCGCGCCCGGCGCGCTGCCCGGCCTGTCCGACCCCGCGGCCGCTGCGTTCGTCGAGGCCATCGGCACCGAGCCCGCGCCCAAGGACGGCTGGACCGACGTGGCCCGCTTCTCGGCCCTCGGCGTGCCCGCGGTGAACTACGGACCCGGCGACCCCAAGCTCGCGCACACCCGCGAGGAGCATGTCGCGGTCGCCGCCGTCCTGGAGGCGGAGGAGAACCTGCGCGCCTGGCTGACCAGCTGAATTCCGCTGTTCGTCACCTCCGGGTGCGTACCCTGCACTGAACGATCCTCGCCAGGCCCGCCGGCGGGGAGGCCCGATGCGGAGGGAGAAACACCATGAACAACGCTGAGGGAGACCGCGAGACCCGGGAGCGGCAGGGCGAGCCGGAGCGCCGGCCGGATGAGCCGGAGCGGCAGGACGGGGAGCCGGGCGCGTGGCACGAGCAGCGGCTGGGCCCTGTCGTACGCCGCCGCGGGCAGATGCAGCCCACCACGACCGACCAGCGGCTGCTGGACACCCAGGGGCCGTCGGACTGGGTGCACCAGGATCCCTGGCGGGTCATGCGGATCCAGTCGGAGTTCGTCGAGGGCTTCGGCGCGCTCGCCGAACTCGGGCCCGCGATCAGCGTGTTCGGCTCTGCACGTACCCGGGAGGGCTCACCCGACTACGAGGCCGGGGTGCGGCTCGGCAAGGCGCTGGTGGCGGGCGGCTTCGGCGTGATCACGGGCGGCGGGCCCGGCGCCATGGAGGCGGCGAACCGCGGGGCATGCGAGGCGGGCGGTGTCTCGGTCGGCCTCGGCATCGAGCTGCCCTACGAGCAGGGGTTCAATCGCTTCGTCGACATCGGCGTCAACTTCCGCTACTTCTTCGTCCGCAAGACGATGTTCGTGAAGTACGCGCAGGGCTTCGTGGTGCTGCCCGGCGGCTTCGGCACGCTGGACGAGCTGTTCGAGGCGCTCACCCTCGTCCAGACCAAGAAGGTGACCCGGTTCCCGATCGTCCTGTTCGGCACGGACTACTGGAAGGGCCTGGTCGACTGGGTGCTCAGCACGGTGGTCGCGGAGGGCAAGGCGGGCCCGCACGACCTGGACCTGTTCCACCTGACCGACGACGTGGACGAGGCCGTGGCTCTGGTGAGCAAGGAGTCCGGGGCGCTGTGACGCCGGCGTCCGGGGGCGCGGCGCTGGCTTACGCGAGCCCCCGGCGCTGGGGGCGTTGCGCGAGCCCGGCGTCCGGGGCGGCGGGCGCCTGACCTAGACGACGCCCCGGCGGGCCACCGCTGGGGGCCGGTGGCCCTGGATCGAGGCGACCATGTCGAGCACCTGCCTGGTCTCGGCCACCTCGTGCACCCGGTAGACCTGCGCGCCCAGCCAGGCCGAGATCGCGGTCGTCGCGAGCGTGCCGGTCAGCCGCTCCTTGACGGGCCGGTCGAGGGTCTCGCCCACGAAGTCCTTGTTCGACAGCGACACCAGCACCGGCCAGCCGGTGGCCGTCATCTCGCCCAGCCTGCGGGTCGCCTCCAGCGAGTGCCGGGTGTTCTTTCCGAAGTCGTGCCCCGGGTCGATCAGGATGCCGTCGCGCCGCACACCGAGCCCGACCGCGCGCTCCGCGAGCCCTGTGGTGACCCGCAGGATGTCCGCCATCACGTCGTCGTACGCGATCCGGTGCGGGCGGGTGCGCGGCCGGACACCGCCCGCGTGCGTGCAGACCAGGCCCGCGCCGTGACGGGCGGCGACCTCGGCCAGCCTGGGGTCCACCCCGCCCCACGCGTCGTTGAGCAGGTCCGCGCCCGCCTCACAGGCCGCCGCGCCCACCTCGTGCCGCCAGGTGTCGATGCTGATCACCACGTCCGGGTAGCGCCTGCGGACCTCCGCCACGAAGCCGACCGTGCGGCGTGTCTCCTCCTCGGCGGTCACCTCCTCGCCGGGGCCTGCCTTGACGCCGCCGATGTCGATGATCGCCGCGCCCTCGGACACCGCCTGCTCCACGCGCGCGAGGGCGGGCTCGTCGCGGAAGGTCGAGCCCCGGTCGTAGAAGGAGTCCGGAGTCCGGTTGACGATCGCCATGATCACCGGCTCGTGCTCACCGAACTCGCGCGTCCCCAGCCGCAGCGCCACGCGTAACCTCCTCGGGGCCTTCCCGGGCCGCCCGATGATCGAGGACCGGCCCGCGAGAGACCCTAACGCCTGCTCGCGAGGGCTGCCCGGCAGGTCCGCCGGGGCGGACCGGGCCCGGCTGTCAGCCGGGCGTGGCACGATCGTCCCTACAGGTTCGCTACGGATTGGTACGGCCCCGGGGAGATCGTCGTGTTCTGGTTCCTGCTCATCGCGCTGGTCGCGGTGGTCGCCGCGGTCACGCTCATCGTGGTCGGCGGAGACGACGGCGTGGCCCTGCCGGACGCGCAGCCGGACCGGCTCGACGACCCGCTGCCCGCCGACCGGCCCGTCGCCCGCGCCGATGTGGAGGCGCTGCGGCTGCCGATGACCGTGCGCGGCTACCGCATGGCGGACGTCGACGACGTGCTTGGCAGGCTCGGCGCGGAGCTCGCGGAGCGCGACGCCCGTATCGCCGAGCTGGAGGCGGCCCTCGCGGGCGCCCAGGCTTCCGCCATGGGCGGTTCCTCGCTGCTCAAGGATCGTGGTGGGCAGGGGGAGTACGGGGAGGACGGCCGCCGCGAATACGGCGGGCCGCGTGGTGGGTACGACGCCGGGCGCGGTGAGTACGGCGCCGGTGAGTACGGCGCCGGGCGCGGTGAGTACGGCGCCGGTGAGTACGGCGCCGGGCGCGGTGAGTACGGCGAGTACGGCGACGAGTACGGCGGGCAGGGTCCGTACGGCGCGGGCGGGGCGCGGGACGAGCGGCCCGGCCCCGAAGGGACCCGCCCGTGAGCGCCGAGACCGGCGCCGTGCCGGGACACGACGGCCGCCTGCGCTGCCCGTGGGGCCTCTCGGCCGAGGAGTACGTGACGTACCACGACACCGAGTGGGGCCGTCCGCTGCACGGCGACGACGCGCTCTTCGAGCGGCTGTGCCTGGAGGCGTTCCAGTCCGGGCTGTCCTGGTTGACCATCCTGCGCCGTCGCGAGGGCTTCCGTACGGCCTTCAAGGGCTTCTCGATCCCGGCCGTCGCCGCCTTCACCGAGACCGACGTCGAGCGGCTGCTCGCGGACACCTCGATCATCCGGAACCGGGCGAAGATCGAGGCGTCCGTCTCCAACGCGCGCGTGGCGGCGGAACTGGCCGAGGGCGAACTCGACGCGCTGATCTGGTCGTACGCCCCCGACCCCGCGGGCCGTCCCGCGCCCCGCACGCTCGCCGACGTCCCCGCGATCACGCCGGAGTCCACGGCCCTGTCCAAGGACCTCAAGAAGCGCGGTTTCCGCTTCGTCGGCCCGACCACGGCATACGCGCTGATGCAGGCCTGCGGCCTGGTCGACGATCACTTGGCGGACTGCGTCTCCCGCCGGACCCACCCCTGAGCCGGCCCCCCACCGGGGCTCCGGACCAGATCCCCGAAGGAGCTTGGGCGGAGCCTGTGGTTGTGGCCGGGCCCTAGCGTCCCAGGAAGACCGGCTTCTGCTTCTTCACGAAGGCCTCCACCGCGATCCGGTGGTCTTCGGACGCACCGGCCCGCACCTGGAGTTCGTCTTCCTTGGCCAGGGTCTCGCGCAGCGAGTGATCGGCTCCGTGGGCGAGGGAGGCCTTGAGCGCGGCGTACGCGGCGGTCGGCCCCCCGGCGAGGCGGCGCGCGATCGCCGTGGCCTCGGCGGCAAGGTCGGCCGCCGGGACGACCTTGTTGGCGATGCCCAGCTCCAGCGCCTCCTGCGCGCTCACATTGCGCGGGAAGAGCAGCAGGTCCGCCGCCCGGCCGGCGCCGATCAGCCGCGGCAGGGTCCAGGAGACGCCCGAGTCGGCGGTCAGGGCGACCCCGGCGAAGGAGGTGTTGAAGGCGGCGGTGTCCGCGACGACCCGGTAGTCCGCGGCGAAGGCGAAGCCCGCCCCGGCGCCCGCGGCCACCCCGTTGACGCCCGCCACCACCGGCTTCGGCATCTCCGCGATCGCCGTGACGATGGGGTTGTAGTGGTCGCGCACCGTCGTCATCGTGCTGCCCGAGCCCGTCTCGTGGGCGGCCGCGAGCAGGCCGATGTGCTCCTTGAGGTCCTGGCCCACGCAGAACGCGCGCCCGCTGCCGATGAGCAGGACGGCTCGTACGGCGGGGTCGTCAGCGGCCTCCCGCAGGCTGTCCCGGAGGGCGACCTTGGTCTCGATGTTCAGCGCGTTCATCGCGTCGGGGCGATTCAGCGTGATCGTCGCGAGTCCGTCGGTCACCTCGTGGAGCACGGTGTCGGCCATTGCGTCGTCCCCTTCGTAGCGTTCGTGGCGTTCGTGTACTTCGTAGCGATGCGTGGCGGCTCGGTGCGCTGAGCTCGGTGATCGGGCAGTCACGGGACAGCATGGCGGAGATCACCGGCGGCGGACATGTGACCTGCGTCAAACGAAGGGCCGTCGCGTGGACGCAGCGGGCCGCGCAGTATCGCAGCTGGATCGCCGAATTGGGTGGTTTTGCGAGAGCGCGTTGCAGAAGGGATGCAGACCGATGTTGGTCATCGGGTCCCGCCATGCGGGATAATGGCCTGGAAGCAATGTGTTCGATGCCGGTGACACCTGGGTTGTCGGCTGCGATGAGCTGGTTTCAGGAAGGGGAACGAGCATGGCGGCCATGAAGCCGCGGACGGGCGACGGCCCGCTCGAGGTGACCAAGGAGGGGCGGGGCATCGTCATGCGCGTTCCGCTCGAAGGCGGCGGTCGACTCGTCGTCGAGCTGACACCGGACGAGGCCGACGCGCTCGGCGACGCCCTGAAGAAGGTCGTCGGCTAGGCACAGGGCCCACACCACTTCCGCTGCCCCGGCGGATGCCGCGCACACGCACCTCGCGCAGCATCCGCCGGGGCAGCGACGTGTCGGGAGACCGTGCGAGGTCCGGGGACCGCGCGAGGGTCGGGAGACGGCGCGAGGTCCGGAGACCGTGCGAGGGTCGGGAGACCGCGCGAGCCGCGTGGCGCACCCGCCGGGTACACCGGGCACGCTCAGCCGCGCTTGACCGCGCAGAGCAGGCCGTCGCCGACGGGCAGCAGCGACGGCAGCAGCGCGTTGCTCTCCCGTACCGCCCGCAGCAACTCGCGCAGCCGCTGGATCTCGGCGGGCTGGGCCGCGGAGTCCACGGTCCTGCCGTCCGCGAAGACGCCCTCGAAGACCACGAGCCCTCCGGGCCGTAGCAGGCGCAACGATTCGGCGAGGTAGTCCAGGCACTCCATCCGGTCGCCGTCGCAGAACACCAGGTCGTAGCCGCCGTCCGCGAGGCGGGGCAGGACGTCGAGGGCGCGGCCGGGGATGAAGCGTGCGCGGTTCCCGGCGAAGCCCGCGGCCCGGAAGGCCTGGCGCGCGAACTGCTGCCGCTCGGGCTCGGTGTCCACGGTGGTCAGGACGCCGTCGGGCCGCATGCCGTACAGAAGATGGATTCCGGACACCCCGGTACCGGTGCCGATCTCGGCCACGGCCTTGGCGCCCGCAGTGGCCGCGAGCAGGCGCAACGCGGCGCCGGTGCCGGCCGACACCGAGCGCAGGCCTGTCTCCCTGGCCCGGTCGCGGGCCCAGCGCAGCGCCTCGTCCTCGGCGACGAACGCATCGGCGAACGCCCAGCTCGTCTGCCGGTTGCCGGTAATGGTCCTCTCCTGTCCCCGTAGTTGACGCAACCGTGACTGTATCCGCTGGATCGGGAACCCGCAGATGGGACCGGGCGTTACAAGAGGCGGGGAAATGAAGAGGGGCGGGGGAGCAGTGGCAAAAAAGAGGGTCAAAGATCCTTATGCGGAGCTAACGGGCGAGGCGGATATGGTAGGGGCTCTACTGGACACCACCAGAGCCGACAGGGGAGGTGCGGCTGCGGCGGGTGACCGAGGAGTGCTGAGGCGCTTTCGCAGGTCGGCCGACGAGCCGAAATCCGTGACCAACACTGCTGACCGTTCCGGCGCCACCACCGACTCCGTACCGACGACCGCGACTTTCTCCTCTGCCGCGTCTTTCGGTGACGAGGCGGATGCGCAGGCGTGGACCCCTCCCACCTGGGAGGAGATCGTCAGCACACACAGCGGACGGGTCTACCGCCTCGCCTACCGCCTCACCGGTAACCAGCACGATGCGGAGGACCTCACCCAGGAGGTTTTCGTCCGCGTCTTCCGCTCCCTGTCCACGTACACGCCCGGCACCTTCGAGGGCTGGCTGCACCGGATCACCACGAATCTCTTCCTGGACATGGTCCGGCGCCGCCAGCGGATCCGGTTCGACGCGCTCGGTGACGACGCCGCGGAGCGCCTGGCCAGCCGCGAACCGTCCCCGCAGCAGCACTTCCACGACAGCCACTTCGACGCCGATGTGCAGCAGGCGCTGGACACGCTCGCGCCGGAGTTCCGTGCCGCGGTCGTGCTCTGCGACATCGAGGGTCTGTCCTACGAGGAGATCGCCGCGACGCTGGGCGTCAAGCTCGGCACGGTGCGCAGCCGGATCCACCGCGGCCGCTCCCACCTGCGCAAGGCGCTTCAGCACCGGTCGCCCGCGGCCCGTGCCGAGCAGCAGCGCTCCCTGGCCGCCGCCTTCCCAGGGCTCGCAGAGGAGGGCGGGACGGCGTGACCGGATCAGGCGGCTCGAGCCATGTCGAGCAGCACCTGGGCGACCGACTCGCCGCGCTGGTCGACGGAGAGCTCGAGCACGACGCCCGCGAGCGGGTGCTGGCACACCTGGCGACCTGCGGGAAATGCAAGGCGGAGGCCGACGCGCAGCGGCGGCTGAAGAGCGTTTTCGCGGAGACCGCCCCGCCACCGCCCTCGGAAGGCCTGCTGGCCCGGCTGCAGGGCCTGCCGGGCGCGGATGACGACGGTCCGGGTGGCCCGGATGGCCCGGGTGGCCCGGGTGGCGCGGGGAACCCGTTCGGTTCCGGCGGTGTCTTCCGCGTACAGCAGGGCGGCTTCGCGTACGTCCCGTCGGGGAACCACGGGCGCTCGAGGGAGAGCGGGTTCCGCATACACGACGTCGAGCGGTCGGGCTCTCGCGGGCGGCGGTTCGCGTTCGCCGCGGCCGGCGCGGTGTCGCTGGCCGCGATCGCGCTCGGCGGCGCGCTCCCGCTGGAGGCGGCGATCGAGTCCGCCGCCGCGCGGGGCGAGGGTCCGGGCGCGGCGGCGACACCGGCTCGTACGGCCCAGGCGGGCGGCGCCGCATCCGTGAGTGGCGGTGACGCACTGCTGGCGGCGTCCGGTTCGGACATCCGCCCCTTTCTTCTGAGCGCATCGGCGGGCGCGGGCGACGCGTCGGCCCCCAAGCCGACCGCCCACCCGCCGTACGCGCTGCCGCACCACTACGTCCCGCGGATGCTGCCGACCGCGGCGGCCCCCCCGCTGCTCCGGCAGGCGTCCGCCGGTCCGCAGAACGCCTTCTTCGGCGGAGTGCCGGCCGCCATCGACCCGGCCCCGGCGCCGACCCAGCTCGCCCTGCCGTCCGCGTCCCCGGAGCACTGAGCGCCCGAGTCCCGGCGGGGCCGCGGCGGGGTCGCTGCGCCCGCGCGGGCGGACCTGATTGAATCGCCACTGGGCCGCCGGTGCGGACCAGTTGGCGACACAGCCCGCGTTGGCCGCGGGCGAACGGTGGGGAGAACATGGACGAGGGGAAGGCCGCCGGGCCGAAGCCGAAGTGGTGGAGTCGACCCCGGCGCGCCCAGAGCGCCCCACCGCCCAACGGCGCACCACCGCCTGCAGAATTGCCCGCCGCCACCGACGCCGAGCGGCCCGCGGAAGAAGTGCCCGCCGCCGACCTCCCGCTGCCCGCGGACGTGCCCGCCCCGGACACCCCGCCCGCGGTCGACCCTCCGGCGTCTCCCACGACGACAGCCGACGAGCCGCCGAGCGCCCCCGGCGCCGGTGCGCAGGGCAGTGCGTCCATGAACTCGGCTTCCGCGCGGGCCGGTCGTTTGCCCGCCCGCTCATCGCGTGCTCCGTTGCCCGGAGTCGGCGCGCCGGGCAGCGATGCCGCTTCGGCGGCCGAGCGGCCGCCGAGCGCGTCCGGCTCCCCCGGCGCACAGTCGGATGGCGCCGCTGCGCCGCGCTCCGGGGAGAGCGTCGCCACGGCGGGTCTTGAGGCCCCTGGCCCGGAGGCGTCGGGCAAGGCGTCAGCTCAGGCTGGACAAGCGACTTTTGCTCCGGCAACCGTCTCCCCGGCAGGAGGAGGTTCGGCGAGCGGCGGCGGTTCCGCTGCCGCAGAGCAGCCGACGACCGGCCCAGATGCCGGTGCCGCCGGGGAGCAGCCGGGCGGTGGGGCCAGGGCGGGGGCCGGGGCCGGGGGTGATGTGCCGCAGCCGCGGCATGCGCCGGATCCGTACGGGACGCCGCCGTACGGGGAGCCCGGGCCGTGGGCGCCGGCGCCGCCTGTCCAGCGGCCCGTGGCCACGCCCGCGCACGGGACGCCGGTGCCTCCGGCCGTGGCGCAGTCCGCCCCGGGGCAGGCGGCCACGCCCGCGCATGGCACGCACATGCCGCCCGCGCCCGTGGGCGGCCCGCCGCCGCACCACCCCACGCCCGCGCATGGCACCCGGCTGCCCGCGCACAGCCAGATGCCGGCCCCCACCCCAACCCCCGCCCATGGCACGCCACTTCCCGCGTCCGCGACGAGTGGGCAGTGGCGGCAGTACGATCCGTGGTCCGCGTCGCCCACCGGGGCCGCCGGACCCATCGGAGCCGCCGGGGCTGCCACTCCGCCCGGGGTGCTCGAGCCGCCGCCGCGACGGCGGCCTCGGCGGGGGAGCATGCTCCTCGGGGCGCTGCTGCTCGCGCTCGTCTCCGGCGGCATCGGCGGCGGGATCGGCGCGTACGTCGAGCGCAACGGCGGCATCACCGAGGTCGAGCTGCCGCAGGCCTCCGCCGAGCCCGGCGACCGCGCCCGCGACCCGGAGAGCGTGGCCGGAATCGCCGCAGCCGCGCTGCCCGGCGTCGTCACCCTCCATGTCGAGGGTTCGGACGGCCAGGCGACCGGCACCGGCTTCGTGCTCGACAAGCGGGGCCACATCCTCACCAACAGCCACGTCGTGGAGCCCGCCGCCTCGAGCGGCGACATATCGGTGACGTTCAGCGGCGGCGAGGTGGCCCGTGCCGAGATCGTGGGCCGCGACACCGGCTACGACCTGGCCGTCGTCAAGGTCAGCGGCGTGTCCGGGCTCAGGCCGCTGACCCTCGGCAACTCCGACTCCGTACGCGTCGGCGACCCGGTCGTCGCGATCGGGTCGCCGTACGACCTGGCGGGTACCGTCACGTCCGGCATCATCAGCGCCAAGGAGCGGCCCATCACCGCGGGCGGCGAGCAGGCCGACGGCAGTGACATCAGCTACGTGGACGCGCTGCAGACCGACGCCCCGATCAACCCCGGCAACTCCGGCGGCCCGCTGGTCGACTCGGAGGGTCGTGTCATCGGCATCAACAGCGCCATCAAGGCGGCCGACAGCGGCAGCGGGGGACTGGACAGCGCCCAGGGCGGCAGCATCGGCCTCGGCTTCGCGATCCCGGTCAACCAGGGCAAGCGGGTCGCCGAGGAGCTGATCAACACGGGCAGGGCGACGCACCCCGTGATCGGCGTCACGCTCGACCTCGAGTACACCGGCGACGGCGCCCGCGTCCGCACCGGGCGCAGCGGCGTCGGCAGCGGCGCCCCGGTCAAGCCCGGTGGCCCCGGCGACAAGGCCGGGATCGAGGCCGGCGACGTCATCACCGAGGTGGACGGCGCGCGCGTCCACAGCGGGGAGGAGCTGATCGTGAAGATCCGCAGCCACCGCCCCGGCGACCGCCTGGAGCTGACGCTGGAGCGGGACGGCAAGGAGCGCACGCTCAAGCTGACCCTCGGCTCGGCGAGCGGCGGCTGATGCACCACCCCGCGCACCACCCCGCGCACCGGCCCACCCACAGGCCGGCGCACCACCCCATGCGCCACCCCGCGCAGCGGCGCACCCACCGGTCCACCCTCCGGCCCGCCCCACCGCCCGATGCGGTGCATCGGGCCTCGTACCCCCCACCGTGGTACCGGCCCACCCGGGCGGCCCGGTACCGTGGAGCGGGCCCGGACCCTCATCGACTTGCGGGCCGTGGACATCTCAAGGAGCTGCAAGGTGTTCAATGACATAGGCGCACTCGAGCTGGTCGCGCTCGTGATCCTTGCGGTACTCATCTTCGGTCCCGACAAGCTCCCCAAGCTCATCCAGGACGTCTCGCGCTTCATCCGCAAGGTGCGCGACTTCTCCGAGAACGCCAAGGCGGACATCCGCAGCGAGCTCGGTCCCGAGTTCAAGGACTTCGAGTTCGAGGATCTCAACCCCAAGACGCTCGTCCGCAAGCAGCTCATGGACAACGACGAACTCGGGCTCAAGGAGATCCGCAACGGCTTCGACTTCCGCAAGGACGTGTCGGAGGTCGCCGACGCCGTGCACGGCCGCGAGAGCGCTTCTTCGCACGCGTCGGGTGGCGCGTCAGGCGGCTCGTCGTCCGGCTCGCCATCCAGCGGCTCCGATCTGCTGCGCAAGCGCGATCAACTCGACCAGGGCGAGCGTCCGCCCTTCGACTCCGACGCCACCTGATCCCCCCGTATGTCCGACTGGACCGACCGGTGTGGCTATCCTCCCTGTGTCCGGGGTGAGATCGCCCGAGGGGCGGGTGGCCCTAAGACAGAGGGGCAACAAGGAGGCGCCACGCAGATGGACACGACGGGTCGGGTAGGAGCGCAGGGGGCGCTCGGAGCGCCCAGCACGTCCGACGATGTGGAGGCCGGAAGAGCGCCCCAGGAGGAGGTGGCGGGCGTTCGCCGCGGTCTCGAGGGCTATCTGCTCGCCGATTTTCCCTGGTACGGGCTGGACGAGGCCTTCACGGGGCCGCGCTGGCTGATGCAGGTGGGTGCGGCGGCGGACGGCACGGTCGAGCACGGCTCGACGGGCCATGGCGATGAGCCGACCGTCCGGGTCGAGAGCGAGCACGACCAGCAGCGCTTCGCCGTGGTCGTGACGGTCGCGAGCCGCCCGGTGCGGCGCAGCGCGGACGGCACGGGCGTCCTGGAGGCCACCTCGGTCTCCTCGGCGGCCTGGCTCGCCGGTTCCGGACTGCTGTCGTGCACCTGGCCCGCCCAGATGGAGCGGGTGCTCCGCGACGACTGGCTGGAACAGCAGACGGCGATCGCCTGGGAGCTGGCCGACGACCTGGACGGCCCGTCGTGGACGACGCTGACCCTGCCGGTGGACGGCGTGCCGACGCCGTTCCACTACCGCGAGTCCGAGTACGGCTGGGTGCTCGCCGGTTCGGCGATCGAGGGGCGCGGCGACAGCCGCTCCAGTGGAGCCGGTGCCTGCACCGGGGTTCACATCGGGGCGTACGGGCGGGGGATGAGCGCTTACGGTCTGGGGTTCTCGGTGGTCAAGGACATCTCCGAGTACGGCAACTGAGCCCTGACGGCGGCCTGACATGAGGGGCCCGGGTCCTGCCAGGACCCGGGCCCCTCACGACGTACGAGCAACCGCCGCCGACACCTCAGAACTTCCGCCGAAGAACTTCCGCGTGAGAACTGCCGTCGGCCCCTCAGAACTTGTTGCGCGGGGTGATCCCCAGCGACATCCCGGCCAGGCCGCGCTCGCGCCTGCCGAGCTTGCCCGCGATGGCCAGCAGCGCGCTGCCCGCAGGCGAGTCCGGGTCGGTGATGACGACCGGCTTGCCCTCGTCGCCGCCCTCCCGCAGCCGTACGTCGATCGGGATGGCGCCCAGCACCGGCACCTCGGCGCCCGTGGTCCTGGTGAGCCCCTCGGCCACTCGCTGCCCGCCGCCCGTGCCGAACACGTCCACGATCTCGTCGCAGTGCGGGCACGGCATCCCCGACATGTTCTCGATCACGCCGACGATCTTCTGGTGCGTCTGTACGGCGATGGAGCCCGCGCGCTCGGCGACCTCGGCCGCAGCCTGCTGAGGCGTCGTCACCACGAGGATCTCGGCGTTCGGCACCAGCTGGGCCACCGAGATCGCGATGTCGCCCGTTCCCGGCGGCAGATCGAGCAGCAGCACGTCCAGGTCACCCCACCACACGTCGGCCAGGAACTGCTGGAGCGCGCGGTGCAGCATCGGCCCGCGCCACACCACCGGGGCGTTGCCCGGGGTGAACATGCCGATGGAGATGACGCTCACGCCGTTCGCGGACGGCGGCATGATCATGTTCTCGACCTGGGTGGGACGGCCCTCCACGCCGAGCATGCGGGGCACCGAGTGGCCATAGATGTCCGCGTCGACGACGCCGACCTTGAGCCCGTCCCGCGCCAGGGCCGCCGCGAGGTTGACCGTCACCGAGGACTTGCCGACGCCACCCTTGCCGGAGGCCACCGCGTACACCCGGGTCAGCGAGCCGGGCTTCGCGAACGGCACCTCGCGCTCGGTCTGCCCGCCGCGCAGCGACGCCGCCAGCTCCCGGCGCTGCTCGTCGCTCATCACGTCCAGCTCGACGCTGACCCGCGTCACGCCCGCGACCTCGGACACCGCGGCGGTGACCTCGCGGGTGATCGTGTCGCGGAGGGGGCAGCCGGAGACCGTGAGATAGACACCGACCGCCACCGCTCCATCGGCCGCGATCTCCACCGATTTGACCATCCCGAGGTCGGTGATGGGGCGGTGGATCTCCGGGTCGTTCACCGTCGCGAGCGCGGCGCGCACCGCCTCTTCGGCGGGGACGGAGTCGTGCGTGTCGGTAGCCATGCCCTGATGGTACGGCGACCGAGGCGGCCTCCGGAAAGAGCCGTGAGCGATCGGCGGGCCCATATGGCGAGCGTCACGCTCACGCGCGCGTGCGTCCGGAGCAGGCACGCGTCGTCGAGGTGCCCGCGAAGCCGGTCACTCCCGCGCGCGTGGGACCGGACGGCTGCCCTCCGCCTTACCGGAACCCCCCGGTACGCTGCGTCTGCTGTCGAGGCCACCTCAACCTGGAGGCAGAACAAACGTGGCTGCATACCCCCGCACACGGAACGCCGCGCTCGTCGGAGCGGTGTGCACGGCGCTCGCCGTGGGGCTCGTGGGGTGTGGAGCCGAGGAGGACCCGGACGCCGGTACGAACGGCCTGGGGAAGCTCTCTCCACGGAAGATCGAGAGCAGGGCCCTCAAAGCCGTCGAGGGGGCGGGCGCGGTGCGGCTCTCGGGCAGCGTCGTCACCCGGGGGCGCACGTACACGCTCGATATGCGGCTCAAGCAGGGCAAGGAGGGCGGCGGAATCGGCCAGCTCTCCACCAAGGGCAAGACCTTCGAGATGCTGCGGGTCGGCGACGACCTCTATCTGAAGGCCGACGCGGACTTCTGGGCCAGCCAGGGGGGCGGCAAGCAGTCCAAGTCTGACGCGGAGGCGGCCAGCAAGCTCGATGACAAGTACGTCAAGGTGCCGACCGGCGACCCCGCGTACAAGCAGCTCAGCGGCTTCACGGACATGGACCTGCTGCTGGACGGGCTGCTCGACCTGCGCGGCGGCCTCGGCACGGGCGAGCGCGGGACGGTCGGCGGGGTCCGTACGATCCGGATCACCGGCGGGGACGGGTCCGGCGGGGCGGTGGACGTGTCCCTGGAGGGGACGCCGTATCCGCTGCGGCTGGAGCGGGCGGGGGACGCGGGAGTCCTCGAACTCGCCGACTGGAACAAGGACTTCACCCTGAAGGCGCCCAGCAAGGACCACATCATCGACTACGGCAGGCAGATCACGGCGGGCAGCTGAGACCCGCTTGCGGCGCGGGCTGGGGCGGCCCGGACTCGGGCGGCCCGGGCTCGGGCGGCTCTGGCTCCCCGCGCGGGTACTAGGCGCGCTTCTTCCTGCCCCTGCGGAGCAGCTTGGGCAGGGCGGCCGGGATCGGGCGGCGGGTGGTGGCCGGGGTCGCCACGGGTGCGGCCGCCAGCGAGCCGTCCGGGAGCTCGGCCGTGGAACCGGCGGGCTCCAGCCGCAGGACGCGGCACTCGCGCGCCCAGCGCTCGGCGACGTGCTCCGCGTCCGGGGTGTTCAGCCGCTTCGCCTTGAGCTCCGCTACCGCCGCCTCCCACGGCTCGCTGCCGGGCGCGAGCTCCGCCACGCGCGCGTGCCAGGTGACGAGGCGGCCGCCCTTGTCCTTGCTGCGCACGGTCACGGACGCGGACGCGCTGTCGTCCAGGGCCAGGCCGTCGAACGGCTGCTCGCCAGGTCCGTCGCCCACGAGGCAGACGGCCCCCTCGTGCCATACGTGCCACAGGGCGCGGGCGGGTACGGCAGCACCGTCGCCGCGGACCCAGATGAGGCCGGACTTCTTGGTGGCCTCCTCGATGAGGGCGCGGTCCATGAGGGTCGTCTGCGTCATGGCCCTCAGCTTAGGCCTCGCCGGCCGGGCCGCTCCGCGCCGGAGGGCCTCCCCCCTCCGGGCCGGGGTGTGTTCGCCCGCCCGTTGCTGTAGGTGCCCGAGCCTTGGGCACCCGCTCACCCCGCGCGGCCCCGCCATGCTCCGCAGGGGTCGGCCGGATCGGATCTCAGAGGGCTGCCCTGGCGGACACCGCCGGGCCGCCACCCGGCCCCATGGCAGGGCAGGCACGGACCGTACCGGGTTGTGTGGGAGCGCGCTGGAAGGCCAGAACCTCGCCGCCGGAGGGCGGATTCGCCGAATACGGCGCGGCCTGTTGCAGCCGCGCCGGAGCGCGTCGTTCGGCGGTTGCGAGCGGGCATGCGCCTGGGCCTCGCAGCTCCAGGCCCTGCGGGCGGCCGCACCGTGCTCCGCAGGCCGTCCAGCGGCTGGATGGTCAGTTCCATGGGCTTGTCATGCGCCTTACGCTGGTGAGGTCCGCCACCGCCCGTCCGCCCGCCCTCACCGCCGTCCTGCGAGGATTCCGTGCCGCGAACCACACCAGCCCGGCAGCGCGCTCACGCGCCCGCCGGAGGCGGATCTGCGCGGGATGCCGTGAGCGTGAGGTCGCCTCAGGCGCGGCTCGATCTGCTGTTGCTCGCGGTCGCGATCTCCGGGATCTCGCTCTCCGCGCCGCTCATCGCCGCCACCGCGGCCCCGGCCCTGGCCATCGCGTTCTGGCGGAACGCGATGGCGGTCGGGGCGCTGTCGCCGTTCGCGCTCGTACGGCACCGGGCCGAGCTGCGCGGAATGGGCCGCAGAGCGCTGCTGCTGTCCGCCGCGGCCGGGGGGCTCCTGGCGCTGCACTTCGCGCTCTGGCTGCCCAGCCTGCATCTGACCTCGGTGGCGTCGTCCACCGCGCTGGTGACCACGACGCCGATCTGGACCACGCTCGTGCTGCGGATGCGCGGCCACCGGCCGCCCGCGCTGGTCTGGGCGGGTACGGCCGTCGCGTTCCTCGGAGTCCTGCTGCTCACCGGCGTCGACCTGTCGCTGTCGCCGCGTGCGCTCGCCGGCGACGCGCTCGCCCTGGGCGGCGGCATCGCGGCGGCCGGCTATGTGCTGATCGGGTCCGAGGTGCGGCGGAGCGTGAGCACGACCGCGTACACGTACGTCTGCTACGCGACGACGTCCGTGCTGCTCCTGGTCACCTGCCTGGTGTCCGGCTCCGCGCTCGCCGGGTACAGCGGCGAGACCTGGCTGAAGCTCGGCCTGCTGACCGTCGCCGCCCAGCTGCTCGGCCACACGCTGATCAACCGGGTCGTTGGCGGCCTCGGCCCGTCCATCACCTCGACGGCCATCCTCCTCGAGACCCCCGGCGCCGCCCTCATCGCGGCGCTCTGGCTCGGCCAGACCCCGCCGCTCGCCGCGTACCCCGCGCTGGCCGTGATCCTCGCCGGCCTCGCCCTGGTGATCACGGGAGACCGGCGCAGAACCGCGGTGTCGGCCCCGCCCGTGGAGGTCTAGGGGCCTGTTCGGCCCTGGAGCCGGCCGTTGCGGCCTAGAGCCAGCCGTTGCGCTTGAATCCGCGGTGGATCGAGAAGCAGATCGCCACGATGGCGCCCATGACCAGCGGATACCCGTACTTCCAGTGCAGCTCCGGCATGTGGTCGAAGTTCATGCCGTAGACCCCGCAGATCATGGTCGGTACGGCGATGATCGCCGCCCACGCCGTGATCTTGCGCATGTCCTCGTTCTGCGCGACGGTCGCCTGCGCCAGGTTGGCCTGCAGGATCGAGTTGAGCAGATCGTCGAAGGACACCACCTGCTCGTTGACCCGCGCCAGGTGGTCGGCGACGTCCCGGAAGTACTTCTGGATGTCCGGGTCGACCAGCCGCATCGGCCGCTCGCTCAGCAGCTGCATCGGACGCAGCAGCGGTGAGACGGCCCGCTTGAACTCCAGGACCTCGCGCTTGAGCTGGTAGATGCGGCCCGCGTCGCCGCCTCGCGCGGTGCCGCCGCCCGGAGCCGAGCTGAAGACGTCGATCTCGACCTCGTCGATGTCGTCCTGTACGGCGTCGGCGACGGCGATGTAGCCGTCCACGACCTGGTCGGCGATGGCGTGCAGGACCGCGGAGGGCCCCTTGGCCAGGAGCTCGGGGTCGTCCTCCAGCCGGTGCCGCAGCGCGCGCAGCGAGCCCTGGCCGCCGTGCCGGACCGTGATGATGAAGTTCCGGCCGGTGAAGCACATCACCTCGCCGGTCTCCACCACCTCGCTGGTGGCGGTCAGCTCGGCGTGGTCCACGTAGTGGATGGTCTTGAAGACGGTGAAGAGCGTGTCGTCGTAGCGCTCCAGCTTGGGCCGCTGGTGGGCGTGGACGGCGTCCTCGACCGCCAGCGGGTGCAGCCCGAACTCCTGGGCGATACCCGCGAATTCCTGCTCCGAGGGCTCGTGCAGCCCGATCCAGGCGAAGCCGCCGTCGGAGCGGACGCGCTCCATGGCCTCGGTCGGGGTGAGGTGGTCCTTGACGCGGCGGCCGTCCCGGTACACCGCGCAGTCCACGACGGAGGTCAGGGCACCGGACGGGTCGGCGGCACCGGGTCCGTAGCCGGTGTGGCCCTTCCGCAGGGCAGGGCGGACGGCGGCGCGCAGTTCGCGGATCATCGACATGGGCAGGCTCCTTCACGGGCCGGCCGTCGGCGGCAGGCGTGCACCGCCGCCCGGAATGCGGACGTACGGCACTGTACGTCGGCAAAGCGGGCGGCACTGCCATGCGTACCGCGGTGACGGCTTGACGCTCAAGACGGGTCAGGATGAGACGAAGGTCGCTCTTCCGGCGTCCGCGCATCGCCTGGAATCCCGGCGAAAACTCAGTGGTTTCGCCGCGGGACGGCGGGGTACGTCAGGCTCCAGGCGCCAAAACAGGGCAGGCCGCGGAAGAGCTGCTGATACTGCACGGTCGACTGGGATCCACCGCAGCCCCACCTCCTCCGGCCGGTCCCCCGTGGGGGAAGCACCGATCGCGGCACGGCGCGCGCCGCGAGACTGACTGGTCGGCAGGGCGAGAAAAGAGTGGTGATGCACCCTGCCCTGAACCAGCGGCCAAGACTATCAGCCGACCGCAGCGTCAAGTCGCTGCTTTGCCTCTTGGATACGCGTTCTATGCTCACGCCATGTCAGACGTTCTTGAGCAGGTCGAGGCCCGGCTGCTGACGGCGCTCGGCGAGCCGGACGCGCGGGCCGCCGTCACCTTCCTCGGCACCGACCGCATCGAGGTCCTCCGTTTCCTCGACGACTCGGGCGACGGCGATGTGGTGCGCTACGCCACACTCGGCATGTCGGCCCAGCCCATGACCGACCCGGCGGCCGCCCTCGCCGACCCGGTCCGCGGGCCCCGCGCCGAGTTGCTGCTCTCCGCGCGGGCCGGCCGCGCCGACACCGACAAGGTGCTCAGGACTCTCGCAGTCTTCGCCGCGTCACCGCAGGTCGAGGGGGTCGTGGTGGCGCCGGGAGCCTCGCTCGACCTCGTTGAGCCGCTCTGGCCCGGGGCGCCCTTCACCTCGGTTCTCGTGGCCGAGTCCGGCGGTCTGGTCGCGGACCTGGAGCTGCCCGCGCCGATGGACCCGGTCCGCTTCCTGCCGCTGCTGCCCATGACCCCGAACGAAGCGGCCTGGAAGCGGGTGCACGGCGCGGGCGCGCTGGAGAAGCGCTGGCTGACGTACGGCACTGACCTGCGGGATCCGCTGCGCGGCGGCGTACCGCTGGACTGAGTCCGTACCGGGCGCGGGGGCCCGGATGCGGGGCCTTCCCGGAACGCGGCCTCCGGACGGGTGATCGTCCTTGACGCGACGACGGAGCGGTAGGACCGTTGGGGCCTATGAGGGGCGAACCCAGTTGCCCGAAGTGCGGTGGCCGGGTCAGGGCGCCCGGCCTCTTCTCCGACTCGTGGCAGTGTGATGTGCACGGCACGGTGCACCCTCTGCAGCCGGTCATTCCGCCGAGCGTCGAAGCGCTCGGCGTCGTCGTGAACCGGGCCAAGGTGCCGGTGTGGATGCCATGGCCGCTGCCGATCGGCTGGCTGTTCACCGGCGTGGCCTGCGCGGGCGACGACCGCAGCGGCGGCCGCGCGACCGCCGTCGCGTGCTCGGGCCCGGGCCCGGTGGGGGGCATGGGTGAACTCCTGCTGGTCGCCGAGGAGTTGGGCGTCGGGCTCGGCGCGCGCTACGCGGGCATCCCCGGCCCCGACCCCGGCCCGTACATGTCCGTGGACCAGTCGCCCCACGTGAAGGTCCTCGCCGCAGGCCGGCCCACCCCGCTCTGGCACGTCGAGGGCGTGCCCGCGAACCGCGCGGTCTTCGCGGGCGAGGCGCGCGGGCTGTGGCTCTGGGCGATCCTCTGGCCCGAGCAGTCCGGGCTGCTGCTGTACGACGAGCTGGTGCTCACCGATCTGCGGGACGCCGGGGCCGAGGTGGAGATGGTCCCCTGCGGTGCCCTGACCCCGCGCATCCTCTCCTGAGGCGTGCGGCCGAGGCGTCCTGAGGCGTCCTGGGCGGCCCTGCCCCCTCCTGGCCTTCCTGCCCCGGGCTCTCGTGACGGGAGAGGGATTCGGCGCGGTTATCCTGGAGCGTCCCCCTCGTCCGACGACCGCAGCTTGGAGCCGTGCCGTGCGCATCGATCTGCACACCCACTCCACTGCCTCGGACGGTACGGACACCCCCGCCGAGCTCGTACGGCACGCGGCCGCGGCCGGGCTCGACGTCGTCGCGCTCACCGACCACGACACCGTCGGCGGCCACGCGGAGGCGACCGCTGCGCTGCCCGCCGGACTGACGCTCGTCACCGGCGCCGAGCTGTCCTGCCGCCTCGAGGGGATCAGCCTGCACATGCTGGCGTATCTCTTCGACCCGGACGAGCCGGAGCTGGCCCGCGAGCGGGAGCTCGTACGCGATGACCGGGTGCCCCGCGCGCAAGGCATGGTCGCCAAGCTGCGCGAGCTCGGCGTGCCGGTCACCTGGGAGCGGGTGGCCGAGATCGCGGGGGACGGCGCAGTGGGGCGGCCGCATGTGGCCACCGCGCTCGTCGAGCTCGGCGTCGTCGACAGCGTCTCGGACGCCTTCACCCCGGACTGGCTGGCCAACGGCGGCCGGGCGTACGTCGAGAAGCACGAGCTCGACCCGTTCGACGCGATCCGCCTGGTCAAGGCGGCGGGCGGGGTCACCGTCTTCGCGCACCCGCTGGCCGCCAAGCGCGGCGAGACCGTCCCCGAGAGCGCCATCGCCGAGCTGGCGTCCGCGGGCCTCGACGGCATCGAGGTCGACCACATGGACCACGACACGGCGGCGCGGGCGCGGCTGCGCGCCATCGCCGCCGACCTGGGCCTGCTGACCACGGGCTCCAGCGACTACCACGGCGGGCGCAAGGCCTGCCGCCTCGGTGAAAACACCACCGACCCCGAGATCTACGGCGAGATCGTGCGCCGCGCGACCGGCGCGTTCCCCGTGCCCGGCACGGGCGGCAGCTGAGCCGGAAGTCCGCCCCCGTCCCCCTTCCGCCCGAGGTGTGCTCGCGCCGCGTACGCGTACGCCCCTGTCACGCAAGGCCTCATCACCGTGTTCGACTTCGCCGTATTCGGATCTCTCTTCGTCACCCTCTTCGTCATCATGGATCCGCCGGGGATCACGCCGATCTTCCTCGCCCTGACCTCCGGCCGCCCCGCCAAGGTCCAGCGCAAGATGGCCTGGCAGGCCGCGGCCGTCGCCTTCGGCGTCATCGCCGTCTTCGGCATCTGCGGACAGCAGATCCTCGACTATCTGCATGTCTCGGTGCCCGCGCTGATGATCGCGGGCGGTCTCCTGCTGCTCCTCATCGCGCTCGACCTGCTGACGGGCAAGTCGGAGGAGCCGACGCAGACCAAGGATGTCAACGCCGCGCTGGTGCCGCTGGGCATGCCGCTGCTGGCCGGTCCCGGCGCGATCGTGTCGGTGATCCTGGCCGTGCAGCACGCGAAGGGCTTCGGCGGACAGCTGTCGGTCTGGCTGGCCATCGCCGCGATGCACGTCGTGCTGTGGCTGACCATGCGCTACTCGCTGCTGATCATTCGCGTGATCAAGGACGGCGGGGTGGTGCTGGTGACCAGGCTGGCCGGAATGATGCTCTCGGCCCTCGCGGTGCAGCAGATCATCAACGGCGTCACGCAGGTGATCAACGGCGCCTGAACGTCCGGTCGGCGAACCTGTGACGAAAACCACGAGCGCCCCCATACATCGGTGTACGGGGGCGCTGTCGTCTTCGCGCGCTGAGCGTCGGGTTCGAGCCCTGAAGCGTTACCGGGCCGCGGTTTGGGCCGGGCGGATGTAGATGCGCTGGCCGGTTGCGGCCGCCTGGTGCACGATCCGGTTGACGGAGGCGGCGTCCACGACAGTGCTGTCCACGGCGGTGCCGTCGATGTCGTCGAGGCGCATGATCTCGAAGCGCATGGCTTCTCCCTTCGTCTGATCCTCCTGCAAGGAGAACTGCTGGTGCGGGTTCCACACTGGTCCCGCGCTGGGTCACGGCCGTTGCCCGACCGTTAAGAGTGGATTGCGACGTTCAGTGACGCAGGTTCCATATGAGTCAACCGAGGTGGACCCTGAAAACATTCCCTACGCTAACGAAAATTTTTGGACACCTAACTACCCGCGGGTAGGGCGACCAGGTTGTGCCCTCTGGAGGGCCACCCGGACAATGAGGCCGGTATGAACGAAGCACAGCCCCCGGGGCCGCCCGCCGACCGCGCCGTGGCCGACCGTGCCGTGGTCGACCTCGCCGCGGTCGCGGCCGGCATCGAGCAGACGAACGAGCTGCTCCAGCGCGTGCTGGCCAAGGTCGCGACCACGCCCTCGATCCACGCGGTCTTCGCGGACGCGGGCTATGTGTACGCGGCCGTGGGCCGGCTGGTCGCGGGAACCGAGGACCGGCGGGCCTTCGACCTCGACGCCGAAGGACTCATCGAGGCGTTCATCGACAAGACCCGGACGATCTTCCCGGACAGCAGGCTGCTGCGCGTCTACTGGTACGACGGCGCCCGGCGCCGCCTCCACACCACCGAGCAGCAGCGCATCGCCGAGCTCCCGGACGTGAAGGTCAGGCTCGGCAACCTCAACGCCAACAACCAGCAGAAGGGCGTCGACTCCCTGATCCGTACGGACCTGGAGACGCTCGCGCGGCATCGCGCGATCAGCGACGCCGTGCTCATCGGGGGCGACGAGGACCTGGTCTCGGCGGTCGAGGCGGCCCAGGGCTACGGCGCGCGGGTGCACCTGTGGGGCATCGAGGCGCTCACCGGCCGCAACCAGGCCGATCCGCTGCTCTGGGAGGTCGACAGCCAGCGGACGTTCGACCTCGACTTCTGCAAGCCGTACGTGACGCGGCGGCCACTGCTGTACGAGACGTACGGCGAGGCCTTGGCGGGCGGGGCGGCGTGTCCCCCGCCGGGCCGCGACGACGTGCGCTTCGTCGGGGCGCGGATCGCCGCGCAGTGGCTGGTGGAGCGCGGCCGGGAGACGCTCGCCGAGCTGCTGCCCGGCCACCCGTATCTGCCCGGCTCGACCGATCAGGAGCTGCTGATCGAGGCCGAGGGGCTGCTCCAGCACTCGCTGCGCGGCCATGCCGACCTGCGGCGGGTACTGCGGGACGGCTTCTGGGACCACCTGCAGGCGCAGCTCTAGCCGCGCGGCGTCCTGGTCGCCACGGCACACGCTCAAGCCACAGTCGGGTACTCCTGCTCCCAGAAGTCGGCGAGCGCGCGGGCGGTGGGCTCGGGGCGCTCGGCGGCGGGGGAGTGTTCGGCGTCCTGGATCACGGTGCGGCGGGCGCCGAGGCGTACGGCCATGTCGTCCATCAGCGGCACCGGCCACGCGTAGTCGACCGCCCCGGACAGCACGTGCTTCGGGAGCGGTACGGCCGCCAGCTCCGGCACCCGGTCGGGCTCGCCCATCAGTTGCCGTCCGGCCGCGATGAGCTGCTCGGGGACCGTGCTGAGCCAGCGGCGGTGCAGGAACTCGGCGACGTCCGGCGGTGTCGACGCCTCCGCGGCCTCCGGCGGGTCGAGCTCGCGCATCGCGCGCCAGACGGCCTCCATGTCGGCGCGGGTGGAGACGAGCGCGTCGATCAGCATGCTGGTGCGCTTCTGCTGGGTCTTGGCGATGGATGCGGGACCGGAGCTCATGAGGGTGAGGGAGGCGAAGGGGGAGGGGTCCTTGATCACGGCGGCGCGGGTGATCAGGCCGCCGAGGGAGTGCCCGAGCAGATGCAGCGGGCTGCCGCCGGTGCCGCCGTCGATGCCGCCGGCGGTCGTGCCGTCCGTGCTGCCGCTGCCGCCGAGCGCCGCGGCGGCCTGCGCGAGGACGTCCTGGGCCAGCTCCTCCTGCGCGTAGCCGCTCTCGTCGCGCGGGCCGCCGGACTCGTGCTGCCCGCGGCCGTCGACCGCGAGGACCCGGAACCCGCGCTGTGCGAGAGGTTCGAGGAGAGCGATGAAGTCCTCCTTGCTGCCGGTGAACCCGGGCACGAGCAGCGCAGTGCCGCGCTGCAGGGCCCCGGCGGGAGGCGCGGCCTCGTGGACGGCGAAGTCGCCGCGCGCGGTGTGGAGGGTGTGCGCGCGGGCGCACGGGGGGAGGGCGAGGAAGGGCGGCCTGCTCATGCGGACGAGGCTATCCGCCGCACACGCCAAGCCGCTGCCGCCGGGCCGTTCCGCCTGCAACCAGCCCTCCCTTCGGCCTCTGGCCCCCGTTCCCGTGGGTGCCCGGCGGTTGGGCACCCAGGGTTCCCGCGGGCGGAGCGGATTGGTACGAGCCCACGGCCACGCCTCGGGCCAACAGGTTTCAGTTGGCGCCCCGGGCCGGGGGCTGCGGTTCCTGCGGGCGGGGCGGGGTGGTGCGAGGCCGCGGGGGCCGGCGGCGTTGGCCTGGTGGCCGCACCCCTGCGGCAGGGTGTCGGCCTCTGGGCGCGATGGGTTCCACGCGGGCGGTCATCGGAAACGCCGGTGGCCCGCCCCCCCACGTGGGGGGCGGGCCACCGGCGTTGTTGCTGTGGAGGGTCAGCTCTCCGGGGTAGGCTCCGCAGCCGTCGTGCGGGAGCGGGTGCGGCGGCGACGGCGGGGCTTGGGGGTTTCGCCACCCGAGTCCGCCGAGTCCGCAGAGCCCTCCGCTGCCGCGGGCTGCGCCTCGGACTGGGCCGCCGACGCGGCCTCCGGAGCCGCCCCGGCACCGCCGCGCGTACGGCGCCGGCGTCGCGGACGCTTCGGGGCGTCCGCCGGAGCCTCGGCGGCCTCCGCCGTTTCGGCCGTGGTCGCCGTGGCCGTGGTCGCGGCCTCCGCCGCGTCCCCGTCCACCGGTACGCCGCCCCGCATCCGGCGGCGCTCACGCGGCGCGCGGGTGCGCTTCGGCCGGTCCTCCGACTCCGCGGAGGAGGACCGCCCGCCACGCGCGCCGCGCTTGCCGCGGCCGCCCGTCTCGCCGAGGTCCTCGATCTCCTCCGCGTCGAGCCCCGCCCGGGTCCGCTCGGCACGCGGCAGGACGCCGGTGATGCCCTCGGGGATGCCCAGCAGCTCGTAGAGGTGCTCGGAGGTGGAGTACGTCTCCTCCGGCTCGTCGAACGGCAGGTCCAGCGCCTTGTTGATCAGTTTCCAGCGGGGAATGTCGTCCCAGTCGACGAGCGTGACCGCGATACCCGACTTGCCCGCGCGGCCGGTGCGGCCGATGCGGTGCAGGTAGGTCTTCTCGTCCTCAGGGGACTGGTAGTTGATGACATGGGTCACGCCGTCGACGTCGATACCGCGCGCCGCGACGTCCGTGCACACCAGCACGTCCACCTTGCCGTTGCGGAAGGCGCGCAGCGCCTGCTCGCGCGCCCCCTGGCCGAGGTCGCCGTGCACCGCGCCCGACGCGAAGCCGCGCCGCGAGAGCTGCTCCGCGATGTCGGCCGCGGTCCGCTTCGTACGGCAGAAGATCATCGCGAGGCCCCGGCCGTCGGCCTGGAGGATGCGGGAGACCAGCTCCGGCTTGTCGAGCGAGTGCGCGCGGAAGATGTGCTGGGTGGTGTTGGCGACGGTCTGGCCCTCGTCGTCCGGGGCGGTGGCCCGGATGTGCGTGGGCTGCGACATGTAGCGCCGCGCCAGCGAGATGACCTGGCCCGGCATCGTCGCCGAGAAGAGCATGGTCTGGCGCCTGGCCGGAAGGAGCTGGATGATCTTCTCGACGTCGGGCAGGAAGCCCAGGTCGAGCATCTCGTCGGCCTCGTCGAGGACGAGGACCTTGACGGCGGACAGCCGCAGCTTCTTCTGCCCGGCCAGGTCCAGCAGCCGCCCGGGGGTGCCGACGACCACGTCGACGCCCTTCTTCAGGGCCTCGACCTGCGGCTCGTACGCCCGGCCGCCGTAGATCGACAGCACGCGGACGTTACGGACCTTGCCCGCGGTCTGCAGGTCGTTGGTGACCTGCTGGCAGAGCTCGCGGGTGGGGACGACGACGAGCGCCTGCGGGCTGTCGCACAGCTGCTCGGGCTTGGCCCGGCCGGCCTCGACGTCCGCGGGGACCGTGACGCGCTCCAGCAGCGGAAGACCGAAACCGAGCGTCTTGCCGGTTCCGGTCTTGGCCTGTCCGATGACGTCGCTGCCGGAGAGGGCTACGGGGAGCGTCATCTCCTGGATGGGGAAGGGGGCTGTGATGCCAACGGCCTCAAGGGCCTCAGCGGTCTCGGGAAGGATCCCGAGTTCTCGAAACGTAGTCAGGGGTTTCGCCTCTTCTGTGAAACGCGGCGGGGGAGGGCGAGGAGGGTCGTAACCGCGCCCCGGAGTCAATCGGCCGTGGGTGGCCGCCATTGGCGCAGGACCACTGACTCTCGCGCATCCACTCGCGCCGCGAGCGGGCCCCTCGCTCAGCGGCGCGCACAAGACGCACGCTCCGCGGGGAGGGCTGTCGGTCGGAGCCGATCGGGCCAACGACCGGGCATCCGCATTCATCAGATCACCCACCGTGTTCCCGGTGGGCTCATTACCACCATACCCCGGATTCGCGCACATGTGTTGGGTCATTCGTGTGGCCCGGTGCGTCGCGCGTGCCTGACCAGGGACTTCCGTACGGGCGTGAGCGGGCTATTGTGCGCTCCATGGAGACGCCTGACGAGACCACCGCCACCGCCGAGACCGACACCGGAAACGCCGAGAAGCTCACCGGGATCGCTGCCCTGGACTGGGCCCGGGCATCCGCGGAGCCGCAGTACCGGGCGGCCGTCGTGGACCTGCTCGGCGCCCTGGCCTACGGCGAGCTGGCAGCCTTCGAGCGGCTCGCCGAGGACGCCAAGCTGGCGCCGACGCTGGAGGACAAGGCCGAGCTGGCGAAGATGGCCTCCGCCGAGTTCCACCACTTCGAGCAGCTGCGGGACCGGCTCGCGGCGATCGACGTCACCCCGACCGAGGCCATGGAGCCGTTCGCGGCCGCGCTGGATGAGTTCCACCGCCAGACCGCGCCGTCCGACTGGCTCGAGGGCCTGGTCAAGGCGTACGTCGGGGACTCGATCGCGAGCGACTTCTACCGGGAGGTCGCGGTCCGGCTGGACTCCGACACCCGCGACCTAGTGCTCCGGGTGCTCGACGACACCGGGCACGCGTCGTTCGCCGTCGAGAAGGTACGGGCCGCGATCGAGGCCGACCCGCGGGTCGGCGGGCGGCTCGCGCTGTGGGCGCGGAGGCTGATGGGCGAGGCGCTCAGCCAGGCGCAGCGGGTCGTGGCGGAGCGGGACGCGCTGTCGACCATGCTCGTCGGCGGGGTCGCGGACGGCTTCGACCTGGCGGAGGTCGGCAAGATGTTCTCGCGGATCACCGAGGCGCACACGAAGCGGATGGCCGCGCTGGGCCTCGCGGCCTGAGCCGGCGTCCCGTACGGCTTCCGAGCCGGGGTCCTGCTACGGCTCACGAGCCGAGGGCCTCTATGGCTGCGGCCCGGCGGTCCGAGAACCGTCAGGCCGCGGCTGATCGGCGGACCCAGCGTCCTGCGGGCCTGATGAGCAGCGACAGCAGGGCCACGCCCACGACGAGCGCCCCGAGCAGCGTCGCGAGCGGGTATCCCGAGCCCACGACGGTGTACGTGATGAGGCCGCCGAAGAGGGCGGCGACCGCACCGGTGGTCAGCACCAGAGGGCGTGCCGGGAGCCGCTCGGGCAGCCAGCGGGCGGCCGCGTAGGCGGCTCCGAGGCCGATGAGTACCGAGCCGAGCGCTTCCAGGATCATGTTCTCGTCCCTCCCGCACAACAGCCGAACAGCAGGTGCAAACCGGTCCACGGCCGTCGTACCCCCGCCTCTCGGAACGTAATCCTCCGCACTCGGCCAGTGGGGGACACACGTACGGCGGCCCGGTGGTCGAATCCGACCGCCGGACCGCCGGCACACGTTCTGCTGGTCAGCGTGGTTACGCGGCGCCGAAGCCCACCTTGCGGGCAGTCGGCTCGCCGATCTCCACGTAGGCCAGCCGGTCGGCAGGAACCAGGACCTTGCGGCCGTGGTCGTCCACCAGGGTCAGCAGCTGCGCCTTGCCGACGAACGCCTCCGCCACCGCGCGCTCGACCTCCTCGGCAGACTGCCCGCTCTCCAAGGTGATCTCGCGGGGCGCGTGCTGCACGCCGATCTTGACCTCCACGGCTTCGTCCCTCCGACGGTCAGTTGGGGTGCGCGGTCAGCCGCGCCGTACGCAGCACACATTAGCCCGGTGCGGGGGCCTGCAAGCCGTCAGCCGTGCACGCCTGCAGCGAACAGCGGGCGGGGCGGGTGTGCGCCGCGGTCAGTGCGGCTGGCTCGCGCCGTGCAGCGGGAAGCCGGCGATGCCGCGCCAGGACAGCGACGAGACGAGCTTGGCGGCCGCGTCGCGGTCCAGCTGCTGGCCGGAGCCCAGCCAGTAGCGCGCCGTGATCTGCGCCATGCCGCACATCCCGACCGCGAGCAGCATCGCCTGTTCGCCCGGCAGGTCGGTGTCCTCGGCGATGACCTCGCTCACGGCCTTCGCGCAGTCCAGGCTGACCTTGTCGACGCGTTCGCGGACCGCGGGCTCGTTCGTCAGGTCGGACTCGAAGACCAGCCGGAAGGCGCCGCCCTCGTCCTCGACGAACGCGTAGTAGGCGTCCATGGTGGCGGCGACGCGCTGCTTGTTGTCCGTGGTGGAGGCGAGCGCGGCGCGCACCGCCTGGAGCAGGGCTTCGCAGTGCTGGTCGAGCAGGGCCAGATACAGGTCCAGCTTGCCGGGGAAGTGCTGGTAGAGCACCGGCTTGCTGACTCCGGCCCGCTCGGCGATGTCGTCCATCGCGGCCGAGTGGTAGCCCTGCGCGACGAAGACCTCCTGGGCCGCGCCCAGGAGCTGGTTACGTCGGGCTCGGCGCGGCAGGCGCGTGCCTCGCGGGCGCGCCTCGGTCTGCTCGATGGCTGTCACGCCGCCTCCCAATGGGTTGTTCCGCTATGCGGCTGGGTTGTGCCGCTGTGCGGCGACGCCGTGTCCGCCGCGTCCGCCATCGTACTTTTGGGTAACCCAGGTGTGCGCGGTGCGGGCCGAGAATTTCACTGACCGGACACTCTGTGCGGCCTGCGAGGGGGCTGACAAAAGGGGCAGGTCACCGGTAGTCGTCCTCATTCAGCTCGACCACCCGGGTCTGCTCGCTGGCGTCCGCGGGGTTCGCGGAGTCCAGCGAGCGCTCTCCCAGGGGCGCATCGCGCTGCTCCACCAGCTCGGCATGCTGCTCGGCGGCGTCGGCCTCCGGGGCCTCGACGTCGTACTCCTCCGCCTCGTCGATATCGTTCTCGAAGGTTTCCGGATCGGTCGGGTCGACAGACATGGTGGCTCCCCTTTCCAGGGCGAGCGCCCTCTACACGAGCCTATGAGAGGCCGTGCCCGGGCGCCATGACTTGGTGTGATGGCGAACACACAAACCACAGCGTGATCGTCTCGTAACATTGCCGCATGTCTTCGACCGAGCTGCCGGGTACCCGCGCCGCGCACGCGGCAACCCACGCGCGCGGTGCCCTTGCCGGCAGAGGGGAGGAGATGCGGCCGGTCGCCCTGCCGGGGCTGAATCTGGCCGTACGGGCCCGGCCGCCGGCCCGCGAAGGGTTGCCGCCCGCGCTGTACGTCCACGGTCTCGGCGGCTCCTCGCTCAACTGGTCCTCGCTGATGGAGGCGCTCGAGGACCGGGTGGACGGCGAGGCCATCGACCTTCCGGGGTTCGGGTACTCGACTCCGCCGGACGACGGCGATTACTCCATTTCGGGGCATGCGCGGGCCGTCATCCGCTATCTCGACGCCGCCGGGCGCGGGCCCGTGCACCTGCTCGGGAACTCGCTGGGCGGGGCCATCACCACGCGCGTGGCCGCAGTCCGGCCGGACCTGGTGCGCACGCTCACGCTGGTCTCGCCTGCACTGCCCGAGCGGCCCCCGCAGCTGTCGGCGCTGCCGACCGCGCTACTGGCGGTGCCCGGCGTGACGTCCCTGTTCGCCCGGCTGACCAGGACGTGGACCGCCGAGCGGCGCACCCTCGAGGTGCTGGGCCTCTGCTACGGCGATCCGGGGCGGGTCGACCCCGACGGCTTCACGGCGGCGGTACGTGAGTACGAACGGCGGCTCAAACTGCCGTACTTCTGGGATGTGATGGCCCGTTCCTCGCGCGGGGTCGTTGACGCGTACACGCTTGGCGGTCAGCATTCCCTGTGGCGGCAGGCGGAACGGGTGCTCGCGCCGACGCTGCTCGTGTACGGCGGCCGTGACAAGCTCGTCTCCTTCCGGATGGCGAATCGGGCCTCCCAGGCCTTCCGCGACTCGCGGCTGCTGACCCTCCCGGAGGCCGGGCACGTGGCGATGATGGAGTATCCCGAGGCGGTTGCGCGGGCCTTCCGCGAGCTGCTGGATGACGAGGTGGCCGCGGATACGGGTGCGGCCGGGGCCGGCGATGCGGGCAGGAGCTGAATCGACGCGTGGGACGTCATAGCCGTCGCGGCCGCACGGAAGCGGCCGACACCACGGAGATAGCGCCGGGGCGGGACGCCGCCTCCGGCGCAGCCGCCGCCCGGAGCGCGCCGGGCCCCGCGACTCCGCCGCCGGGAGTCCGCGGCGGTCACCCCGAACAGCGCGAGCCGGGCGGCGCCTGGGGCACCCCGCCGTACGGCACCCCCGCCGCCCACCAGGGGGCGCCGCCGCAGGGTGTGCCGCGTGGGCGGGGTGGGGGGCCGGGTCAGCCGACTCCGGCGCAGGGTGTGCCGCAGTTCGGTGGACCGGGGGGTCGTGCCGGGCAGGGGACGCCGCCGCACGGTGTGCCGCAGGCTGGCGGCGGTCGTGCCGGGCAGGGGATGCCGCCGCAGGGTGTGCCGCAGGCTGGCGGTGGACGCGCAGGGCAGGGGGCGCCGCCGCAGGGTGTGCTGCGTGGGCGGGGTGGGGGGCCGGGTCAGCCGACTCCGGCGCAGGGTGTGCCGCAGTTCGGTGGGCCGGGGGGTCGTGCCGGGCAGGGCACGCCGCACCATGGTGTGCCGCAGGCCGGTGGCGGTCGTGCCGGGCAGGGGATGCCGCCGCAGGGCGGGGCGCGGGCTCGTGGTGCTGGGGATGCGACGCCGGCGCAGGGGGTTCCGGTTTTCGAGGGCGGCCAGGGCCGCGGGCGTCCGGGGACGCCCCCGCACGGTGTGCCTGCATATGGCGCGGCTGGGCGGCGCGCGCCCGGGGCCGTTGCCGGATCCGCGGCGGCCGCCGCCGTACAAAACCCGCCGGGAGGCGTCTTCGTGCCGCGGCCGCGCCAGGAGTTCATCGATGCCTTCGATGACGACGTCTACCCCGCCGGGGCTTCGGACCCGGGGATGCCCGATGAGGAGCCGGCGCTCGACGACGCCGAGGCCGGTGCGCGGCGCGCCAAGGGCGGGAAGGGCCGGGCCTTGACCGGCGTCGCGGCCGCGGCCGTCACCACCGTGCTCGCCGTCGTCGTCGCAGGCCAGATGGCCGGCGGCGATCTGACCCGCAGCGTGTCACCGGCCACGACCGACGTCCCCCGCAAGGACGACGGCGACGCCTCCCGCTCCGACAACCGGCCGACACCCTCCAGGCCCCCCGCCGCGCCCCTGACGTACGCCCAGAAGATGGCCGCCACGTACCCGCTCGACGAGAAGCTCGCCGGGTCCGGCGACTTCGAGGCCGTCGGCGGGCACGACAAGGCGCCCGGCAAGGGCCAGGTCGTGCGCTACCGCGTGGACGTCGAGAAGGGACTTCCGCTCGACGGGGCGCTCTTCGCGCAGGCCGTGCACAAGACCCTCAACGACGAGCGCAGTTGGGGCCAGGGCGGCACCCGCACCTTCGAGCGCGTCTCGTCCGGGGACGCGGACTGGGTGATCACCCTCGCGAGCCCCCGGACCACCGCGACCTGGTGCGCGAAGTCCGGCCTGGACACGACGGTCGACAACGTGTCCTGCGACTCCGCCTCCACCGAGCGCATCATGATCAACGCGTACCGGTGGGCTCAGGGCGCGGAGACGTACGGCGACGACAAGATGTTCGCCTACCGGCAGATGCTGATCAACCACGAAGTGGGCCACCGGCTCGGGCACAGCCACGAGGGCTGCCCCAAGACGGGTGCCCTGGCGCCGGTCATGATGCAGCAGACCAAGTACCTGGCGACCGACGGTGTCATCTGCAAGCCCAACCCCTGGCCCTTTCCGAGGAGTTGAGGGCCCGCGCTGACAGGGGCCGAAAGCCGCTCGGCCTGAGTTCGTTCATATGTCTGCCCATGTCGCACCGTCCCGTCACCGATCTCACCGCCATTGAGCTGGCGTTCATCGGCGTGACCCGACACCGCGTAGCCGACGCCCTCTGTCGCTGACGCCTGACCCGACGCGCGTCGGACTTCCTGAATCCAGGGCCTTCAGCCCCGACTTTTTACGCTCTCGACCGCGCCCCGGGCGACTTCCGTCTGCAGGCGCAGTCCCACGTTTCTCCGTACGGGCGACCGTCGCTGCTGCCTGCCACCCATCCCTTTCCGCTCGCAGCAACCGAGAGGTCCTTTTCCGATGCGTCAACTGTCGCCGACCCGCTGCGTGCGGCCGGCGAGCGCGACGAGGCACGTATCCACGCGCGCGTGGAGGAGCTGCTGGAGCGGGTCGGGCTCGATCCGGATCAGTACCACCGCTATCCGCACGAGTTGTCCGGCGGCCAGCGCCAGCGCGTCGGCATCGCCCGCGCCCTCGCGCCCGGGCCCCGGATCGTCGTCTGCGACGAGCCGGCCTCCGCGCTCGACGTCACCACCCAGGCCCAAGTCACCTCGTTGCTCGCCGAGTTGCAGCGGGAGCCGGGCCTCGCGCTGGTCTTCATCGCGCACGACCTGGCGGTGTACGGGACGTCAGCGATCGGGTCTCGGCCATGCGTCAGGGGAGGATCGTCGAACAGGGGGCGGTCGACGAGGTGTACGGTGCGCCGCAGCACGCGTACACCCGGCAGCTGCTGGGCGCCGTACCGGCGCTCGACCCGGGGCGCGCGGCGGCCCGCCGCACTACCCGGCGGCAGCTCGCGCCCGTCTGACCTCCCGTCTGACCTGCTGGTCACCCGCGCGTGACCAGCAGGGCGGGCGCGGGCGATCCCGGTGTCCGGCCCGGGGTCCGGCGCGGCACGGGGATTCGTACCGCGTCGCAACGCCGATCTCCCTCGAAAGTCACGTCCGTTCACCCCTTCCGGTGGAGGGGTGGGAAACCGTCCAC